>CAXTJY010000213.1:0-2645 GCA_964244395.1 uncultured Rhodovarius sp. | reverse complement strand
CGTCTTGGTGGTGGCGGTCTCACGCTATCCCAGAGCGGCGGCGGCGGCGTCCAGTGCCTGGCGGCCATAGCCGGGGTTTGCGGACAAATGCCCGGCACAGATCAGTGCCTGGGCATGGCCATCCGCCAAGGCCGGGTTGCGGTCAGTCCGGCGGGCGGCGGCATAGGCTGCCAGAGCGCAGTCCAGATCGCCGAGAGCCGAGCTGCCGGGGCAGGCGGCGCCGGGCGCGCGGGCCGCGATGGCGCGTGCCATGCACGCCTCGGCGCGGCGGGCGTGCAATTGCGGGCAGGCGCTGTTGCCGTCCGCGCAGGGCTGGATGACGGGCTGTTCGCCCGCCAGGGAGGATGCCGCCTGCCAGCGCGCCAGCTGTGCCAGCGGCGGGTCGATGACCGTGGCCAGCGGCGCGCAGCCCGCAAGCAGCAGGATCCACGCGCGCTTCATGGCGTGATCTCCCGCAGGAGAGGCGTGGGGTCCTGCCGGATCTGCCGCATGTGCCCCAGCAGCAAGGTCAGCGCCTGCAAGGCGGCGCGTTGCTGGGTACTGCCTGCGTTGGCCGGCAGCAGGATGGGAGCCAAGCCAGCATCGGGCGCCACCGGGCCGGATGGACGCAATGCCGGCGCCGCGCCGGCAAGGTCGGAGGCGGCGCGCGACAGCATCTCCGGCCGCATATCCGCCGCCGCGAGGCCGGACAGCAGTGCCTGGCGATACGCGACCAGGCCGGTCTCCACCTCGGCCAGGCTGGCAAAATGCCCGGCGCCCCAGCGCGCCCAGATGCGCGCCGCGCCATTGTCGCGCAGCGCCATGTCCAGCAGGTCCGCCGCGAAGCCCGGCGTGTCGCGTAGCGGCGCCAGCGCGGCGGCAAAGCCGGGAGTGAGGCGCGCCAGCGCCTCGTCGGGGGTGATCGCGCCGGGGTCGAACAGGGCGGGGTCGTGCGGGGCGTCCAGCACACCGGCCTGGAAGCGGCGCCAGCCGGCGGCCGAGAGCTGCCAGCCCACCCCCAGCAGCAGCGCCACGCCGGCCAGCGGGCCGCCGGCCATGGCAGGCAGCAACGGGCCGGCCAACCGCAGCAATGTGGCGAATGGGCCTCCGGCACCGGTCAGCGCGGCGGTGGCGTCGGCGATGCCGGCGAGGTCGGGCGGATTGCCCCGGGCCGCGCCCAGCGCCTGGCGCGCCTGATGCAGCATGTCGGCGGCGCCGGCCGGCAGCAGGCCGGGCGGCAAAGCGGGGCCGAACTGCTCGACCAGTGTTTCGGCCATGGCGGCGTGGCGTTCGAGACGCACCAGGGCGTCCGCGTCACGGGCCGGCTGGGCAGCCGCCTCGACGGCGCCGGCGGCGTCCTGGCGGGTGGCTTCGTGCGCCTGTTGCTCACGGGTCAGCGCCTCGGCGACGCGGCGGTTGGCCTGAATGTCGGGCGTGGTGCCGCGGGCCCCGAAGTAGTAGCCGAATACCCCGGCGATGATGCCGTTGACGTAGCCGGCGATGGCGTCAGACAGGCCCAGCGCGGCGGCGAACAGCAGCAACGGCAAGCCCACCACGCCGACGATCAGCGCCAGGACGGCGCGGACCGTGCCTTCGGGCAACGCCATGGGCAGGTCGCGCAACGCGGCGATCTGTTCGGGCGACGTGCCGGGGGCTGCCAGCAAAGCGAAGCTACGCGCCGCCAGCCACCACAGGAAGCCGGCGAAGGACAACCCGACAAGGAATATCAGCACAGCGACGATCAGGGTCAGCGTGTGCTCCGGCCAATGCGGCGGGGCCAGTGCAGCGCCGCCAGCAGCGGCAATAAGGCCGAGGATACTGAAAAGTGAGAGGCGGAGGGCGGTGGAAGGCATACGCCGAACTCCTTCGTGGAGATACGGTCTATAATCCTATATATGGAACAAATCAAGAATATTATCGCGTGTTTGGCGCCTTCCTCGCTGCGTGCTACCCCGCGCCCAACTGAAGGAACCCTCGATGTCCGACACCGCTCCCGATCAGGCGCCGAACGGCCCCCTGATCCTCAACATCCAGTACACCCGCGACCTGAGCTTCGAGGTGCCTGGCGCGCCGGAAATCTTTGCCTCGCTGCGTGAGCCGCCGCAGATCGACCTCAAGCTGGATGTGCAGGCGCGGCCGATCCAGGACGGGCAGAACCTGTTCGAGGTCAGCCTGGATATCCGCGCCGATGCCAAGGCGCAGGACCAGGTCTGCTTCATCGCCGAGCTGACCTATTGCGGCATCTTCACGGTGAATGTGGACGAGGCGAACCTGGAGCAGGTGTTGCTGATCGAGTGCCCACGGTTGCTGTTCCCCTTCGCGCGGAACATCCTGGCCGAGGTGACGCGCGATGGCGGGTTCCCGCCGGTGTTCCTGAACCCGATCGACTTCGTGGCGCTGTGGCAGAACCGGCGCGGCACGGCGGACATCAACGCACCGCCGGTCGGCACCGCCTGATCGCTATTGGGTAACGCCGATCCGCACCAGCGCCAGGGCGAAGGCCATGATGCCGAAGGTGACGCCGGCACCGCCCAGCAGCAGCGTCCAGGCCGTAGGGAGCTGGCTGACGCGGCCCTTCACGTCCAGCAGGTCGGTCTCGACGCGGCGGAAGCGCTCCTCGAAGCGATCGAACCGGCCTTCCAGCCGGTCCAGCCGGGCCTCGATGC
>CAXTJY010000212.1:0-6921 GCA_964244395.1 uncultured Rhodovarius sp. | reverse complement strand
CCATGCCCATCGGCATGCCGGGGTGTCCGGATTTGGCCTTTTGCACCGCGTCCATCGCCAGCACTCGGATGGCATCCGCCATCCGCCGCTCCTCAGTCACCGGCAGCGCCAGCAGCGCGGCCTGGGCGGCGAGGGCGGGGTTGGAGACGCCCTTGGTGGTGGCGTTGTCGGGCTCGGTGCTGGCCAAAAGAACCTCTTGCGCTGCGGCCGGCACCCTGTAGCGGCGGGGGGGCGGGGCGGCAACCTGGCGGCGGTCAAGCGCGGGTGATCCACGGCCCCGGCGCCGTCGCCGTCGCCGATCACTCCGGCTGGTAGTTCACGCTCCGCAGCAGCGTCGTCGCCCGTTCGATCTCGGCCCGGATGAAGGCGCGGCTTTGCGCGATGGTCTCGTCCACCGGCTCCAGCAGTTGCGCCCGCAGCCGCTGGGTGATGGCGGTGTCGCGCATCGTCTCGCGCATCAGCGCGTTCACACCCTCATTGATCTCCGCCGGCGTGCCGCGGGGTGCCCAGACGCCGTACCAGGAATCGAACACGTAACCCGGCAATCCGGCCTCGCCCATCGTCGGCAGGTCCGGCGCCAGGGGCGAGCGCTGCGCCGTGGCGATGCCCAGGCCGCGCACCCGGCCATCGGCGGTCGCCGGCAACAGGCCGAAGCTGTTGTCGATCAGCAGCGGCGTCTGGCCGGCCATCAAATCGGTCAGCGCCGGCTGGGTTCCGCGGTAGCTGACCATGTCGAGGCTGGTGCCGGTGCGGCGCAGGAACTCGATGGTGGCGAGGTGGCTGGCGGCGCCCAGCGCGGCCACGGCGATGGTCCATTCCGCCGGCCGGTCGCGGATGGCCGCCAGCACCTCGGCCAGCGTGCGCTGCGGCCGGTTGCCGGCGATGACCATGACCAGCGGCGCCCGGGCGTGCCGCACCATCACTTCCAGATCGCGCTCCGGGTCGAAGGTCGCGCCGCGCAGCACCAGCGGCATCACCGCGGTGTTGAAGGCGCTGGCGAGCAGCGTGTAGCCATCGGGCGCGGCCTGCAGCACCGCGTTGGTGCCGACGAGGCCGGCGCCGCCGGTGCGGTTCTCCACCACCGCCTGGGTGCCGAACTTCTGGCTGATGGACTGCGCCAGCAGCCGCGCCAGCGCGTCATTCGCAGCCCCCGGCGGCCAGGGGCAGATGACGCGCACGGGTCGGGCATGCGGCCAGCCCGGCTGCGCCAAAGCCGGCGCGGCGAGCAGGGGAAGGGCGCGGCGTGCGATCATGAGGTCACCCAATCGGTGGAAATGCGGACGTATTTGATCGCCTGGCGCCAGTAGGTGTAGGCGCAATGCAGCGCGCCATCGGCGGTCTGCACCAGGCTGGGGTAGGAGAACTCGCGGTTCAGCCGGTCCTTCGAATTGTTGGTCATGCAGTAGCCATCGCCGGTCTCCAGGTTGCGCCTGTGGTGCCAGCTCAGCCCGCCATCGGCGGAAAGCGCCAGCGTCATCGGCGCCCGCGGCGCGCCCCAGAAGGCGGCGCTCGGCGCCTCCACCTCCCCGTCCCCGGCATGATCCGGCGATGCCGGATCATGCTCGAGGTCGTCATACAGGCCGGTGCGGCGGCCGGTGGCGTCCCTGGCCGAGGAATCGTTGAACAGCATGGCGATGCGGCCATCGGCCAGGCGGATGGCCTGGATGGAGGAGTTGTTGTTCGGCAGCGGCGTCGGCACCGGCGCCGACCACGCCACCCCGTCGTGCGAGGTGCTGCGATACACCCAATCCGCCCAGCGGCTGCGATAGAAGGCGACCAGCCCCTCCGCGCCCAGGTCGATGATGTTCATGTGCACGCAGCCAAGGCTGTCCGGCACCGGATGTTCCGCCCAGTGTGCGCCCTGGTCGGCCGAGACCATGACCGAGCTGGTGTCGAGATCGCCCGTCCAGGCGCCGACCGCGGGCCGGGTGCAGCGCCATACCGGCAGCAGCCAGCGCCCATCGGCCGGCACGGTGATGGGGTTGCGGATGAACAGCCCGGGGGTGTCGAACAGCGTCTCGATCGGGCCCCAGACGCCGTCCCGCAGCACCCTTTTGCGGATGATCGCGGTGTCCTGGTTGCCGGCGATCTGCGCCGTCCACAGCAGCCAGGTCGTGCCATCCGGCGCATTGAACAGCAACGGATTCTGCTCGGAGCGGGTGGGGTCGTCCGACAGGGTTTCGGCCGGGCTCCAGGCCTCGGCGCCCGGCGTCAGACGGGAGAATCGCACGGAGATGTCCGGCACCCCCTCCTGCGTGCCGCCGAACCAGGCGCAGGCCAGGTCGCCGCCGGGGAGCGGCATCAGGAAGGCCGCGTGATTCTGCACGCTGTGGGTGGGAATAAAGCACTCCAGCCGGGCCGGGTCGCCCGGCGCGGGCGCCAGCCGTTCCGGCCGCGCGATGATGCCGTGGTCCGGCATGGCGTTCTCCCTCATTCTGGCCATGCACGCGCCGGTGGGCTGCGCTGTCAAGCGCGGGGTGGCAGGATGGCGGAATGCCCCACGCACTCGTCACCGGCGCCAGCAGCGGCATTGGCCAGGCCATCGCCTTGCGATTGCTGCGCGAAGGCTGGCGGGTGACCGGGTTGTGCCGCGGCGCGCCGCCGGACGGGGTGGAGCACCGGCCGGCCGACCTGATGGCTGATTTCGCCCCGGCACTGGAGGGCCTGGCGCCGGATGCCCTGGTGCACGCCGCCGGCCTGATGCGCGGCGCCCCCCTCGGCGCGCTCGACCACGAGGCCGGCGCCGCCCTGTGGCGCCTGCATGTCGATGTGGCGGCCCGGCTGGCGGATGCGCTGGTGCCCCGCATGCCCGATGGCGGCCGCGTGGTCTTCATCGGCAGCCGCCGCGCCGCCGGTGCGCCCGGCGCCGGCCACTACGCCGCCAGCAAGGCCGCCATGGTGGCGATGGCGCGGAGCTGGGCCGCCGAGCTGGCGCCGCGCCGCATCACCGTCAACGTGGTGGCGCCTGGCGCGACCGATACCCCGATGCTGCGCGACCCGGCGCGGGGCGGCACGCCGCCGAAGCCGCCGCCCATCGGCCGGCTGATCACGCCGGAGGAGGTGGCGGCGCTGACCCTTTTCCTGCTTGGGCCCGAAGCGGGGGCGATCACCGGGCAGCAGATCGTGGTGTGTGGCGGGGCATCCCTGTAGAACACCATTTGGTGCTTGAACGCGGTCCAAAAGAAGCGACATGCTCGCGACCATGTTGCTGCCCGCCCCCGCTTCCGCACTATCCCAGCCGCCGACCTTCGCCCTGGAAGCGGATCGCGCCCGGCTGGGCCCGGCCGCCCTCCTCGCCCTGCGCAGCCTCGCCCGGCATTGGAAACTGACCGGCGATGAAGCGGCGGCGATGGTCGGCGTCTCCCCCACCACCTGGGACCGCATCAAGGCCGGAATCTGGAAGCAGACCCTGTCGCAGGACCAGATGATGCGGGTCTCCGCCATGATTGGCCTGTTCAAGGGCCTGCACCTGCTCTTCGCCGACGATATGGCCGACCGTTGGGTGCGGCTGAGGAACGCCGGCCCGCTCTTCGCCAACCTCACCCCGGTGGAGGCGATGCTGGAGCGCGGCATCCCCGGCATGATCGAAATCCGCCAGCATGTGGACGCGCTACGCGGCGGGCTCTGAGCCTTGGATTACCCCGTCACCCTGCTGGCGCAGCCGCGCGCTGTCCGGCTCGTCTCGACCGCGCGGCTGCGCGATCCGGTCCTGCATCTGCTGCTGGATGACCCAGGCCTGGCCAGTCATGGACGCGAGGAGCTGGAGGCGCTGGCCCGGGCCCTGGCCGAGATCGAGGGCGGCACCAGCCAGCGCCTCACCCTGCAGGCGAGCCGCAGCGCCACCTTCCCCGCCGGCCGGCCGAACGCCCATTTCGTCAACGCGGCCTTCGCCTATTGGCGTCCGCGCGAACCCAACCGCTTCAACGATGCCGGGCACGGTGCCTGGTATGCCGCCTGGGAGACGGCGGCGGCGCTGGCCGAAGTCACCTATCACATCGGCCGCGAACTTGACCGGGTGCGGAATTGGAACGCGGTCGTCGAATGGTCCGAAATGTGGGCGAGCTTCGCCGGCGCCTTCGTCGACCTGCGCGGGGTCGATCCGGCACCGGCATGCCTCGACCCGGATCCCGGGATTGGGTACCCGGCCGGCAACGCCCTGGCGCGGCAGGCACGCGACGCCGGGCATAACGGCATCGTCTATCCCGCGGTGCGCCATCCGGGCGGGACCTGGATCGTGGCGCTGTGGCCGCATGCGGTGCAGAGCGTGACGCAGGGCGCCATCCTGCGCGCGACCTGGAAGGGTTCGCGGACGCCGCTGATCGAGACGCTTTGAGGGCGTGACGATGAATGCGCCATCGGGCGAGGGAGGTGGAGATTGCTGAGCGGCGCGACGATGGCTTTGCCATCGCGCTGGCGCGACGATGGCTTTGCCATCGCGCTGGCGTGGTGCGGCCAAGAAGATTCGAACTTCCACAGGGTTTCCCCTACCAGCACCTCAAGCTGGCGCGTCTACCATTCCGCCATGGCCGCAGCGGGGCGTGGCATAGCCCGAAGCGCGGCGGCTTACAACGGCCGAAGCGGCGCCCCATAACCGGCTGATGCTCGACACGCCTGCCACCGACATCCCACCCGGCCGCACCCTGCACGGGGGGGTGGAATGGAGCATCTCCGAAGGGCTGACGCCCTATACCCCCGCGGTGGCGGCGATGGAGGCCCGCGCCGGCGCCATCCGCGCGGGAACGGCGGCAGAGATCGTCTGGCTCGTCGAGCACCCACCGACCTACACCGCCGGCACCTCGGCCAAGCCCGAGGACCTCCGGGACAGTCGCTTCCCCACAGTCGCGGCGGGGCGTGGCGGGCAATGGACCTATCACGGGCCCGGCCAGCGCGTCGGCTACGTGATGCTGGACCTGATGAAGCCGCACGGAGCGGTGCCGGCGCGCGATGTGCGCTGCTACGTCCACGCGCTGGAGGAGTGGATGATCTGCGCCTTGTGGCATTTCCACATCCGCGGCGAGCGGCGGGCGGGGCGGGTCGGCATCTGGGTGGCGCTGCCCGGAGGGACGGAGGCCAAGATCGGCGCGATCGGCGTGCGGGTGACGCGCTGGGTGGCCTGGCACGGGGTGGCCCTGAACGTGGAGCCGGACCTCGGCCATTTCAGCGGCATCGTGCCGTGCGGTGTGGCGGAGCACGGGGTGACGAGCCTGCACGCGCTGGGCGTGCATGCCACGATGGAGGAGGTGGACGGGGCGCTGATGGCGGCGTGGGGCGAGGTCTTCAGCGCAGGGTGAACGCATCTGCACACGACTCCGCCGCTCCCCTAGGCTTGTGGAATGACCCCTGAAGCCTTCATCGACAAATGGGCGCGCAATACGCGCCAGGAACGCGCTGCCGCGCAGGAGCATTTCGTCGATCTGTGCCGCCTGCTCGACGAGCCCACCCCGAACGAGGCCGACCCCAGCGGAAGCTTCTTCGCTTTTGAGAAAGGCGCCGCCAAGAGCACCGGCGGCGACGGCTGGGCCGATGTCTGGAAGCGGCACCATTTCGCCATTGAATATAAAGGCCGGCACAAAGACCTGAACGCGGCTTACCGTCAGTTGCAGAACTACATGCTCGCCCTGGAAAGCCCGCCCCTTCTGGTGGTGTGCGACATGAGCCAGATCATCATCCGCACCAACTGGACCAACACGATCAGCGAGACCTACGTGGTCCAGCTGGACGAGCTGATCGACCCGATGCGGCTGCGCTGGCTGAAATGGATGCTGTCGGAGCCGGAGCGCCTTCGCCCCGGCCGCACCCGCGCGGCGCTGACCGACGACGCCGCCAAGGGCTTCGCCGAACTGGCCGAGACGCTGCGCCGGAGGGAGCATGATCCCCTCAAGGTCGCCCATTTCATCAATCGGCTGGTGTTCTGCCTGTTCGCGGATGACGTCGATCTCCTGCCGACCGGACTTTTCGACAAGCTGCTCGCTGCCTCGCATCGGGATTCCGGCCGCTTCCAACGGCTCGCCAGCGAATTGTTCCGGGCGATGAAGGATCGCGGCGGGCTGATTGGCTTCGATCCCGTGCCCTGGTTCAATGGCGGGTTATTCGACGACGATGTCAGCCTGCCGCTGGTGAAGCAGGACATCGAGCTGCTGCGGAAGGTCAGCGCGCTGGACTGGGGCGAGATCGACCCCAGCATCTTCGGCACCCTCTTCGAACGGGGTCTCGATCCGGCGAAGCGGGGCCAACTCGGGGCGCACTACACCGACCATGAGAAGATCATGCTGATCGTGGAGCCGGTCATTATCCGCCCCTGGCTCGATGAATGGGAGGCGTGCAGCAGGGGCATCGCCGAGCGCATAGCCGCGGCCGAGGCGGCGCGGGCAGGGCGACGGTTCCAGCAGGCGCTGAAGGCCCGGGCCGAAGCCGAGGCGACATTCCGTCGGTTCCTGGACCGGCTGCGCCGGTTTCGCGTGCTGGACCCGGCCTGCGGCTCCGGCAACTTCCTCTATGTTGCGCTGCTTGCGTTGAAGGACATCGAGCTGCGGGTGGGGCAGGAGGCAGAGGCGCTGGGCTTGCAGCGGGAGTTCCCGCAGATCGGGCCCGAGATCGTGCATGGCATCGAACTCAACAGCTACGCGGCGGAACTGGCGCGCGTCTCAGTGTGGATCGGGTCGATCCAGTGGGCGCGGCGCAACGGCTTGCCGCACCCGGAAAACCCCATCCTCAAGTCGCTCGACACCATCGAGTGCCGGGATGCCTTGCTGGACCCGGACGATGCTCCAGCCGCCTGGCCGCGCGCCGACGTCATCATCGGCAATCCGCCCTTCATCGGCGACAAGGTGATGATCCGGCAATTGGGGGCGGACTACACGCAAAGGCTCCGCCGCGCCTATGCGGGGCGGGTTCCCGGTGCCGCCAATTTCGTCTGCTACT
>CAXTJY010000211.1:0-6926 GCA_964244395.1 uncultured Rhodovarius sp. | reverse complement strand
GCCGCTCTGCGTCATCGCCCGCGCCGACGGCCCCATCCGCACCCCGCGCGACCTGGAAGGCAAGCGCCTGGCGGCACCGGATTTCGACGCCGCCCGGCAGCTCTTCCCGGCCTTCGCAGCCGCCGCCGGCTTCGATGGCTCGAAGGTGAACTTCGTCTCCGTGACCCCAGCGCTGCGCGAGCCCATTTTCATCCGCCGCGAGGCCGACGGCATCACCGCCTCGGTCCAGACCTCGGCCATGGCGCTGGTCGGGCTGGGCATGCCGCAGGCGCAGCAGAAGCAGTTCATGTACAATGATTTCGGCCTGGACCTGTACGGCGGCGCGCTGCTCACCACCCGCACCTACATGCAGCGCAACCCCGATGTGGTGAAGCGCGTCGTCGCCGCCATGATGCGCGGCTTCATCGCGCAGATGGCGGACCCCGCCGCCGCCATGGAGGTGCTGAAGCGCGCCGAGCCGCTGACCGACACGGCGCTGGAGCTGGAGCGGCACAATCTGATGATGCAGCGCATGGTGCTGTCCGACCACGTCCGCGCCCGCGGCCTGAGCCAGGTCGATCCGGCCCGCATCACCAAGAGCCTCGATGTGGTGAAGCAGGCGTTCAACCTGAGCACGACCATCTCGGCCGAGCAGATCTGGACGCCGGAATTCCTGCCGCCGGCCGACCAGCTTCGCCTGCCCGCCAACGCCGCCTGAGAGACGCCCACCCCATGACCCGCCCCTTCGTCGAGATCGACCAGGTCGCCATGCGCTACGGCGGCGTCGACGGCACCCTCGCGCTGGAGGGCTGTTCGATGAACGTCGAGCTCGGCGAGTTCGTCGCCGTCGTCGGTCCGTCCGGCTGCGGCAAATCCACCCTGATGCGGCTCGTCACCGGCCTCTGGCCCGCCACCGAGGGTAATGTCGTCGTGGCCGGCAGCGAGGTGGACGGGCCGCTGACCATCGCCGGCATGGCCTTCCAGGCACCGACCTTGCTGCCCTGGCGGCGTGTGCTGTCGAACGTGATGCTGCCGCTGGAGGTCACGCCCCAGCACCGCGACCGCCTCTCGCGCGAGCGCACGATGTACGAGGCCAAGGCGCGCGAATTGCTGCGCCTGGTCGGGCTGGAAGGCTTCGATTCCAAATACCCGTACCAGCTTTCCGGCGGCATGCAGCAGCGCACCAGCCTGTGCCGCGCGCTGATCCACGACCCCGCTCTGCTGATGCTGGACGAGCCGTTCTCGGCACTCGACGTCTTCACCCGCGAGGACCTCTGGGCCGTGCTGCAGAACGTCTGGATGACAAAGAAGCCCACCGTCATCCTGGTGACGCACGACCTGCGGGAGGCCGTGTTCCTGGCGGACCGCATCCTCGTCATGTCATCCCGGCCCGGCCGCATCATCGCCGAGCGGGTCAACCCGCTGCCGCGCCCGCGCACGCTGGAGACGACCTATACGCCGGAATTCCAGGCGCTGGTGCATGATTTGCGTGGCTACATCGCGGCCGCCCGCAGCGGCGAAGAGGTGGTGATCTAGATGGCAGTGATGTCCGCCCGCGCCCAGGCGCGCTACAATGCGATGGCCACCGCCGCCCGCCGCCGGCGTCGGCTGCAAACCATGCTGCCCTGGCTCGTCATCATCGGCATGTTCGGCATCTGGGAGATCGGCTGCGTCGCCTTCAAGGTGCCGGTGTTCATCCTGCCGGCGCCGCACGACATCTACGCCGCCGCGGTCCGCTGGTGGCAGCCGCTGCTGCAGGACAGCCTGGTGACGCTGTATTCCACCCTGGCCGGTTTCGGCCTGGCCATCGTCGCCGGCGTGCTGCTGGGGGTGGCCATCGGCTCCTCCACCCTGGTCTATAAGGGGCTGTACCCGCTGCTGATCGCCTTCAATTCCATCCCCAAGGTGGCGGTGGTGCCGGTGTTGATCATCTGGTTCGGCATCGGCATTTGGCCCGCGGTGATCACTGCCTTCCTGATCTCCTTCTTTCCTATCGTAGTGAATGTGGCCACCGGCATCGCCACTGTGGAGCCGGAACTGAAGGACGTGCTGCGCGCGCTGGGCGCCAGGCCGCGCGACATCATCCTCAAGGTCGGCCTGCCGCGGGCCATGCCGTATTTCTTCGCCTCGCTGAAGATCGCGGTCACTGTCGCCTTCGTCGGCGCCATCATCGCCGAGAGCGTGGCGCCCAATGCCGGTATCGGCCGGCTGATGATGGTCGCCTCGTCGCGCTTCGACGTACCGCTGGTGTTCGCGGGTCTGATCACCACCGGCCTGATGGGCATCATCCTGTACTGGATCGCCGAGATCATCGAACGGCGGACGACGGGTTGGGCGACCCGCGGGACGGATCAGAACCTGGCGGTCGGCGGGTAGCCGACGCGGGCCTGCCCTGACCCGCGCCGCTGCCCTGAAGATGGGCGGGCCGGGCGCGCCACGCTGGCGCACCGGCCCGCCCCTTTCGCCGTGGCATCCACCCAGCCCCCCGGCCTGGTGGCGCCACGGCCTGCCTCAGCCGAAGATGAAGTCGCTGGCCGAGAGCGCGGTGTTGCCGAACACCATCACGCTGCCATTGGCATGGGTGATGAGCGTGTTGCTGGCACTGGTGGCGATGGCGAGGTCGCTGAATTGCGTCACGCCGCTGCCGGCGGTGAATCGCAGGTGTGACCCGGCGGTAAGGGTCGAGATCAGGTCGAACCCCCAGCCCGGCGCATCGAAGACGTAGGTGTCGGAGCCGCCGAGATTGTACAGCGTATCGTCCCCGGCGCCGCCCTTGATGACATCGTTGCCGGTGCCGCCGTAGATGGTGTCGTTGCCGCCACCGCCGTCGATATTGGAGGCCACGCCGGAACTGTTGGCCACCAGCAGCTCCGCGCCGCCGGTGCCGACCAGGCCGGTCGCGAGGCCGGAGAGCCGCGCCTGCTCGATATTGGCGCCCAGCGTGAAGCTGCCGGCGCCCACGTAGTAGACGATGTCATTGCCTTCGCCAGAATTCTCAGTGACGACCGAGCCGCTGCCGAAGACCACGAACTGGTCGTCGCCCAGCCCGCCATACATCTGGTCGTCGGCGCCCTGGCCGCGGATGATGTCGTTGCCCAGATTGCCGTTCAGCACGTCGTTGAACGCCGTGCCCCAGATCACATCGTCGCCGCCCTGGCCGTTGATGGTCGAGGCCAAGTTCAGGTTGCCCACCAGATCCTCGGCCGCGTTCGAGCCGAACAGGATGGTGGCAGTGTTGGAGAGCCTCGCGATCTCCACATTGGCGAAGTTGGACCAGCCGTTCACCGTGACATAGGCGGTGTCCAGGCCTTCGCCGGGGTTCTCGGTGATGACGTCGCCGACGTCTTCCACGAGATACGCATCGTCACCGGTCCCGCCCGCCATCTGGTCGTTGCCGGCGCCGCCATACAGCGTGTCGTTGGCGGCGCCGCCATTCAACGCATCGGCCCCCGCGCCGCCGAAGACCTGGTCCTCGCCGCCGGCGCCGCTCAGCGTGTCGTTGCCGCCCCCGCCGGCCAGCACGTCATTGCCGTCGCCGCCGGTCATCTGGTCGTTGCCGGAGCCGAAATTGACGCTGAAGGTCTCGGTGCCGGTGAAGGCCACCGAATTGGTGCCGCCGTCGGTGACCGTGCCGCCATAGCCGGCCGCCAGGCTGCCGCTGCTCGGGCCGCCGACGAACGACGTTGTTTGCCCGGAATAGTCGAGGATCAGCCGGTCGGTGCCCGCGCCCATGGCCACGGTGGAGGTGCCGCCGCCCAGGGTGACGGTGTCGTTGCCGCCATTGGTATTGACGGTGGCGTTACCCTGGCCGGAGGTGATGGTGTCGTCGCCGTTGCCGGTCGTGACGGTGTTGTTGCCGGAGCCGGCCATGATGACGTTGCCGCCGTCGCCGCCATTGATGGTGTCGTTGCCGCTGCCGGAGGTGATGGTGTTGCGGCCGCCGGCGCCGTCCACGAAGTTGTTGCCGCCGCCGACATCGATGACGTCGTCACCATCGCCCAGGGTGATCGAGTCGTTGCCCGCGCCGGTGACGAAGGTCACCGCCTCGATGTCGAGCGGGATGACGGCGACGACCGAACGGCCGCTGCCGCCGGATTCGTTGAAGCCGAGCCCCAGCAAATTGCCGGTGATGGCGCCGGTGGCGTCGCTGTAGTTCACGATCAGCCGGTCGAAGCCCAGGCCACCGGAGACGATGTCGTTGCCGCCGCTGACGGTGATGGTGTCGTCGCCGGCACCGCCGAAGATCGACTGGCTGGCGCCCGAATCGACGATGTTGAAGCTTGCGGTCCCGTCCACGTTGAAGACGGAGACGTTGTTGGCCAGCTGCAGCGTGATACCGGTGTTGCTGGACGTGCCGCTGACGGTGAGCAGGTTGACGTTCACCGTAGCGGTCTCGTTGCTGTAGCCGGGCTGCAGCGAGATGATGTCCAGCAGGGGTGTTGCCGCGGCGATGGCGGCGGCGATGGTGGGGTAGGCCCCGGTCGGGCCGACGGTCAGGATGGCCATGGTCGTATCTCCGGTGAGAGGCAGGTCTGATCGACCCGCCTTCTGTTGTTGGACGAAACGTCACGTGCCGGTGGGGCTGCTGGAATGCCGGGCGTGCGTGCTCACGCCCTGCAAATCGCAAGACAAAACCGCCGGGTGAAAATCAAGACACGCAGTTTATAATCCGTCTCGAAAGGCGGTTACCGGTTGCCCCGCTTCACGACAGCCGAGATGGTTTTTATACTTGTTTCTCTGGCCGCCGAGCTCCTTGAGCGCAGTAAGACTCACCATCCGACCTAACGGAAAATCACAAATTCGTTCACAACCAGGAGTTGAAATGCCCTTAATTTAGATGAGTAAGCCTTGTTGACACAACTCAGAGATGAATTTCGCGCATTTTTGAGACGTTATTTGAGGAGTGGCATGTCAGCGAAAGCGAAAACCGCGTCAGATACCCACCAAAATCGTTCCGATGGCGTTAGTTTTCCAGGAACTGAGTTCGCGATGTGAGGCGTTCGAGAGGGGGACTTGACAAGAAAATCCTTAATCACGGCTCCGGCAGGACCGGCTGTTTCAGCCAGCCACCCGGCTTCCCCGCGTCGAAACCGCGCGTATGCAGCCCGGGCATTCCCCCGGCGTTCTCCACCGGTATTTCCAGGGGGACGCGCAGTGCCAGCACAGGAACCGGAGGGCCTTCTCGCGGTCGGGCTCGTCGAAGCGGCGATTGCCGCGGGGCGGGCGGGGCTCATCCTCATCGCCCGCAGCGAAGGCCGCGCCGCCCGCCTGGCGCGCGCCGCCCGCGCCCTGGCGCCGGCCCAGCTGCCGGTGCACTGGCTGCCGGCCTGGGACTGCCTGCCCTATGATCGCGTTTCGCCGTCGCGCGAGGTGATGGGGCTTCGGATGGCCGCCGCGGCGTCGGCGCCGGGCCTGCTGATCGGCTCCGCGGAGGCCTTCTCGCAGCGGCTGCCCCGGGCTGAACCAACAGACTGGCTCGAACTGGCGCCCGGCGACGGGCTGGACCCGGAGGCCCTGGGCGCCGCCCTCGCCCGCCTGGGCTATGCTCTGGGCGAAAGCGTCGACGCGCCGGGCGAGGCGGTCATCCACGGGGGTGTGGTCGATGTCGCGCCGCCGGATGGGGCGGCCTGGCGTATCCGGCATGCCGAAGGGCGGATCGAGGACATCGCCGCCTTCGACACCGCCACCCAGCGCAGCCTGGACGCCGCACCCGGCGCCATCCGCATCGGCCCCGCGTCGGAGCTGATCACCGACGGGCCGCGCCCCGCTGGCATCGAGCACAGCCTGGCCGAGAACCTCGTGGCCCCGCTCGCGCTGCTGCCGCAGGCGGCGATCTGGTTCGACCCCGAAGTGCCGGGTGCGCTGGAAGCGCGCCGCGCCGAGGTGGTGGACGCCTTTCGCACCCGCCTGGCACAGCGCCCGCTCGACCCGGAGGACGCGGCGGCCCCGACCGCGCCCGAGATCTTGCATCTCGACGAGGCCGGCTGGGAGGAGGCCCTGGCAGGCCGTGACCCGGTGATGCTGGAAGCAGCCGAGTTGGAGCGCGCCCCGCGGATCGCCGACGCGCCGGGGCTTCTGGCCGCCGGCACCCGGGTGCTGCTGGCGGGGCCGGAGGGGCCCGCTCGGGCGCGCCTCGCCCGCCGCCTCGGGCAGGCGATTTCGGTGACCGACTGGCCAGCGCTGCGGGCGCTTCCGCCCGGCAGCCTGGCCACGCTCGATGGGCCGCCGGGCCTGCCCGGCTTCGCCACGGCCGATGCCGCGCTGATCGCGGTGGGGCAAGCGAGCGCCGCCGCGTCCGACGCCGCCGCGGCCTTGTTGCGCGGCGCGGCCGGGCTGGAGCCGGGCGACGCCGTCATCCATCTCGACCACGGCCTGGGCGAGCTTCAGGCTGTCGAACCCGTGGAAGCGGCGGGCGCCACCCTGGATTGCCTTCGCCTCCGCTATGCCGACGGAACCCGGCTCGTGCCATTCGGGGAGCTGGACCGGCTGTGGCGCTACGGCGCCCGGGCTGAGGCGGTGAGCCTGGACCGGCTGGGCGGCGAGGCCTGGCTGGCCCGCCGCCGCCAGGCGCAGACGGAAGTCGAGGAAGCCGCCACCGCCCTGCGGGCCCTGGCCGCCGAACGCCAGACAGCCGCGGCGCCGGTGATCGAGGCCGATCCCGCTACGCTGCGCCGCCTCGCCGCCGGTTTCCGCTTCGAGCCGACGCCGGACCAGCAGGCCGCCATCGATGCCGTGCTGATCGACCTGGCCGTGGGCCAGCCGATGGACCGGCTGGTGTGCGGCGATGTCGGCTTCGGCAAGACCGAGGTGGCGATCCGCGCGGCCGCGGTGGCCGCGCTGGCGGGACATCAGGTGGCGGTGCTGGCGCCGACCACGGTGCTGGTGCGGCAGCATCTGCACCACTTCCGCCGCCGGCTGAAGCCCTTCGGGCTGCGCGTCGAGGCCCT
>CAXTJY010000210.1:5586-6948 GCA_964244395.1 uncultured Rhodovarius sp. | reverse complement strand
CTCCGCGCTGTGGCCACCCAGAAAATGCAGGATGGACACGCCGCGATTCCAGCCCGCGACCGAGGCCTCGATGAACTCCGCCGCAGTGCCCTGCTTCCAGGTCGCCATCATGCGGCCATCCGTGTGCCAGCAGGTCGCGAAGCGAGCCCAGTCGCCCGCATCGCGCCACACCGCCCAGTTCTCGATCAGCGCGCGGATTTCGGCCGCGTCGGACGAGGAACTCACGCCTGCATCCTCTGCTGCGCTCGTGCGTGTCGCGGTCGCCGGGCCACTGGGCGCGTCACGCGCCGCCCCGAACGTCTTGTCGGCGCCGCGAAAGGGAACGCCCCCGCGGCGAGCGCGTCGAGGGTCACAGCGCGGTGCCGAAGCGGCCGGCGTAGAAGGTGGTCGCGGCATCACGGCGCGCGCGGGGCGCGACCTCACGCTCAGCCAGCTTTTCGGGCAGCAACGACGCCTCGCCCGGAAAGCCCAGGGTCCAGGCGGTGACGGGCTCGTGGTCGGCGGGGATGCCCAGCGCGCTGCGGGCCGCGTCGGCGTCATAGCCGGCCATGCCGTGCATCTGCATGCCTTGTGCGGATGCCTCCACCGCCATCTGCGCCGTCGCCGCGCCGCAATCGTGCCAGGCGTGCTTGTTGGGCTTGCTGTCATGCGCGAAGTGGGTGCGCGCGACCGAGTAGAACAGCACCGGCGCCGCGGCGACCCAGCTTTGGTTGAAGGCCGCCAATGTCGCCAGCATCTCGGCATGGCCGGGCCCGCCGCGGCGGGTGACGATGAAGCTCCAGGGCTGATCGTTGTAGCAGGAAGCAGCCCAGCGCCCGGCTTCCAAGACCTGGTGCAAAGCCTCGTGGGTGACCGCCGTTTCGGCATAGGCCCGGGGTGACCAGCGGCTGGCGATGGCGGGAAGCAAAGCGAGGGTGGTGACGGCGTCGCGACTCATGGGGGTCTCCTGAAGCTGGATCCGCCGGGTGCCGCGCGCCGAAGCGGCGCATCATCCGTCCGGCGGAAGGAAACCCAACTTTACGCCGCTCCGCCGAAGCTGGCGAGCAGGTCGTCCACCTGGGCAGGCGTCAGCGCGCGCGGGCTCAGGCCGCGAAGCAGCAACGCCAGTCGCGCCGCCTCCTCCAGCTCTTCCGCCGCCGCCACCGCGTCGCGCAACGTGGCGCCGCTGACGACGGGGCCATGATTGGCCAGCAGCACGGCGCGGGCGGTCCTGGCGGCCTCGTGGATGCCGGCCTCCATCGCCGGGTCGCCAGGGCGATGGTAGGGCAGCACCGGCAGCAGCCGCCCCACGCGCATGACGAAATAGGGCGTCAGCGGCGGGATCGGCGCGGTCTCGCCCACCGCCGCCAGGCAGGCGATGGC
>CAXTJY010000210.1:0-5576 GCA_964244395.1 uncultured Rhodovarius sp. | reverse complement strand
CGTGGGTGGAGTGCAGATGCACCACCGCGCCGGCATCGGGCCGCGCCGTCAGCACCGCGCGGTGCATGAACACTTCCTTCGAGGGCTTGTCGCCACCGATGTGATTCCAGCCTGCATCCAGCCGGCTGATCCGGGCCGCGTCCAGCCGCCCCAGGCTGCTGTTTGTGGGGGTGATGAGGTAGCCGCCGGCGACCCGCACGGAGATGTTGCCGGCGCTGCCGACCGAGAAGCCGCGTTCGAACAAGCTGCGGCCCAGCTCGACCAGCTCTGCCGCGTCATCCATGGTCGAACGCCTTCACGAAGAAATCACGGCCGCCGAAATTGCCGCTCTTCAGCGCCAGATGCAGGGCAGGGCCGTCGCGCTCGGCGTAGGTCCAGGGCACGCCCGGGTCGATTTCGGCGCCGATGCGCAGGGTGCGCACGCCAAGCTGTTGCACAACGGCGCCGGAGGTCTCGCCACCGGCGACGAGGAGGCGGCGGACGCCACGGGCCACCAGCGCCTCGGCCACCGATGCCAGCGCGGTTTCCACCAGCGTGCCGGCCGCCTCCCGTCCCAGCTTCGCTTGCAATGCGGCCACTTTCTCGGGTGGCGCGCTGGCCGCGATGAGGATGGGCGTGGCGCCCAGCTTGCCGTCCATCCAGGCCACCGCCTGAGCCGCCAGGGCGGCCGCGTCTGGCGTCGCCAGCGCGTCCAGCTCCAGCGTGGGCATGTGGTCGCGCGCCAGGCCAATCTGCCCCAGCGTGGCGCGTGAGCAACTGCCGGCCAGGACCGCCGCGTGGCCGGCCTGCGGCGGCAGCGCGGCGGCATCGTCACGCGCTGGGAGCTTCCCCGCACGGCGGAAATTCACAGGTAGCCCCATCGCCACGCCGCTGCCGCCGGTGATCAGCGGGTGCAGCGCCACAGCCTCACCGATGGCGAAAAGATGCGCGTCGGTCACCGCATCGACGATGGCGCAGCGGCGGCCCTGCTCGCCCAGCCGGGTCAGCGCGGCGCGGATGGCGCCGGCACCCTGTTCCACCACCGCGAAAGGCACCAATCCTACGCCATGCGCCGTCTGCGCCGCCAGCACGCGCACCAGGTTGGCGTCGGTCATCGGCGTCAGCGGGTGTTGCTCCATGCCGCTCTCGCTCAGCAGCGCACCGCCCACGAAAAGGTGCCCCTGGTAGATGGTGCGGCCGTTGGTGGGGAAGGCGGGGCAGAAAATCGACATGGACGCATCGAGGCGCTTCATCAACGCGTCCGCGACCGGGCCGATGTTGCCGGCCGGCGTGCTGTCGAAGGTGGAGCAATATTTCCAGAAGACTTGCGCGGCGCCCGCGGCCAGTAGCTTGTCGCAGGCGGCCAGCGACCAGGCAACGGCGTCGGCGACCGGCGCGGTGCGCGACTTCAGCGCCACAACGATGGCATCAGCCTCCGGCATGGCGCCCGGCACGCCGATCACCTGGACGGTGCGCATACCCTGGCGCACCAGCGTGCTCGCCAGGTCGGTGGCGCCCGTGAAGTCGTCGGCGATGCAGCCCAGCAGCATGATGTCTCTCCCTGTGAGGGGAGTATGCCCCAATGCCGCCGCACGATCATCCAGGGGGCATCAGTCGCCCCATCGGAGGAGCACGACCATCACGCTGCCAGGAAGCCCAGCTGGCAGCGTGCATTCGCGCCGCTCCGGCGGCCTCAGCCGGTCTTGCCCGTTTGCAGCAGGGCCAGCAGCCCTGTGAGGACAGGTTGGTGAAGCAGGTAGATCATCAGGCTCCAGCGGCCGAGCCAGACTAGCGGGCGCGGCCCCCAGCCCGGCCAGGCGCCGGCCGGCAAGCGCCCCAGCAGCATCCCGGCGAGCACGAAGCCGAACCAGGGGATGATGGGGATGTAGTCATTGGTCAGCGGCACTTCGGTGGACAGGCCGAACCACACCCAATGCCATTCGTTGAAGAATGGCCGCGCCGCCGCGCCGCCCGCCAGCACCAGTACCGCCGCCGCACCCACCAGCCACCCCGGCGCCCGCAGGAAGGGCAGTGCCAGCAGGGAGGACAGCGCGAGGCAGTGCAGGATGCCGAAGAAGATGAAGCTGCGGGGGTCGAACCACCAACTGCCAAGCGACACCAGCATTGCCGCCGCCAACAGGAGGGCGAAGCGCCTGATGCGGAACCGGCCCGACAGCGTCAGCGCCACGCCCGAAATCACCAGGAAGCTTGCGGCGATAGCCATCGCGGCGAGGCGCCAGTCCCGCCCCACGTCCAGCTCGATGAAGCCGAAGACCGACAGGTCCCAACTGAAATGGTAGGCCACCATCGCCACCACGGCCGCGCCCCGGGCGGCGTCGAGCGTGGGGCGCCGGGTACCGGAAGCCGCCAGGCCCGCCTCGCTCAAACCGCGAAGAACTTGTTCTTCAGGCCCTTCTGGTTCTCGTAGATCGAACCCTGCTTGTCCGCTGGTGGAAGCGGCAGGCGTACCGGCACATCGGCCAGCCGCGGCGACAGGCTGGAATGGCCCGCCACCATCAGCTCGTCATACGCCTCCAGCCCATCCGGGAAGCCCAGCAGCGGCCAGGCATCGGCGGCGCGGAACTGCAACAGGAACAGCCGTCGTTCGCGGTTGGAGGTGTTGGGCGCGGATGCATGCGCGGCCCGCACGTGGTGGATGGTGATGGAGCCCGCCTTGCCGGTCAGTGGCACCGCAGCGCCGTAGTCGATCTCGCCCTTGGTCGGGTCCATCGCGCCGCAGAACTTGCCCTCGAAGTGGTGGTCATACACCGGCCCGCGATGGCTGCCGGGCACGATCAACAGCGGGCCGTTCGACAGCTCCATATCGTCCATCATCACACCCACGGCGCACAGGTCGTCATTGGTGTGCGGGTAGAAGGCCCAGTCCTGGTGCCACTCCACCGCGGCGCCGAAGCCGGCCGACTTCATGTTCAGCTTGGCCGTGTCGAACCGCACATCCGGCCCCCACAGCGCCTGCAGGCAGGCGACGATGCCGGGGTGGCGAACGATGGCGGCATAGGCGGGGTGGTGCAGATGCGGCGCCTTGATTCGCCGCACGCGTGGCTGGCCCGGCGTGTGGCTGTCCTCCAGATCATACACCGCGTCATGCGTGCTCAGCGCGCCCGAACGTTCCACGAATAGATCCGTCACAGCGCGCAGTTCCGCCAGCTCGGCGGCGGAGAGCACGTGCGGCACGACGATGGCGCCGTCGCGGTAGTAGGCGTCGATCTGTTCGGTGTTCAGCATCTCATGTCCTCCGATAATGGCGGGTGGCGGCGCGCACAGCCTCGCGCATCGAATCGGTGGGGCTGGCCTGGCCGGTGACGGCGCGGGCGAACATGTCCACCAGCACCCAATTGGCCGACAAGGCGGCGGTGCCGGAGGTGATCGGCCCGGCATAGCCTTCGTAATACGGCGTATCCAAGGTGGCCGAGAAGACCCGGATCTTGGGGTCGGACTGCCATACCGGGTTGCCGGCATAGCCGCGCAGCGGCTGCGACCAGTAGCCCAGGCAGCCGGTCAGCCAGGGGTCGTACTGCTCCGCCTCCATCATGAAGGCCAGGTAGGCCTTGGCGGCGTTCGGGAAGCGGCTGTGGCGGAACAGCATGGCGTTCAGCACCAGCCCGGCCTGGGGTGCCGCGATGGCCTCGCCGCGCGGCATCTCCGAATGGTCGGTGTCGGCGGCGATCGCACGCTGCTCCGCATCCTGACTGTTCTTCAACGAGAAATAGACCGAGACGCCGTTCTGCGTCAGGCCCAGCTCGCCGCCGATAAAGGCGCGGTTGTTGGAAACGCCGTTCCAGGACATCGTCCCGGCGATCATCGTGTTCTGCATGGCGCGGGCGTATTCGATGGCGCGCAGCGTGCCCGGCGTGTCGAGCGCGATCTGGCCGCGCTCGTCCAGGATGCGCCCGCCATGCGCCCATAGCAGCCAGTTGGCATAGGCCGGCGCGTCGCCAGGCGCGTGGCTGAGCGCGAAGCCGCTGGGCTTGCCGGCACGCTTCAGCGCCTCGCTCAGCCGCAGGAACTGCGAGAGGTCGTTGGGCATGGCGTCGAACCCGGCCGCCCGCAGCGCGGAGATGCGGTACAGCGCCGGGCTGCCGCTGCCGCCGAAAGGCAGACCAATCCAGGCCTGGCTGTTGAAGCGCTTGCCGTACACTTCGGCCAGCGGATACCAGCCGCCGTATTTTTGGCCGAGATAGGTCGCGACATCGGTCAGTTCGACCAGCTTGTCGGTGTAGAGATGCGGGTCGGCGCCGAAGCCCAGCACCACATCCGGCCCCTGGCCGGTGTTGGCCACCACGGCGGTCTGCTGCGGCATGTCGTCCCAGCCGACGTAGTCGACGCGAACCTCGATGCCGGTGCGCTCGGTAAAGCGGCGGGAGTTCGCGTTGAACAGCACCTCATCCGGCTCGACGAAGCGGGCCGGGCGCAGGATGCGCAGGCGGGCGCCCTGCTCGGGCGTGGGCGGTGGCGCGGTTTGCGAAAAGGCGGGGGTGGCCAGTGGGGTGGCAACAGCCGCTGCCACGGCAGCCCGGCGGGTGAGCTCGGTCATCCATTTCCTCCAGTGCCGGTTGCTCCGGCTGAAGATCAGGCTACGCCGGGCCGCGGGCTGAGGCCAAGGCTTTCGCAGCTTGCCAGGGATCCGGGATGGGACAAGGCTGGCGCGCCATGCCTGACACCCTCGATCTCGCTCCCTATCTTGGCTCCGTTCTCGCCTGTGCCGGCGGGGCGGCGGCAGTAGGGACGCCATTGCTGTGGCGGGGGCTGCGCCGCAAGCCGCGGGCGACGCGGATATGGCTGACCATGGGGGGGAGCATAACGCTGGCCGTCCTGGCGGGCCTGATGCTGGAGCTGTCCAACCCCAGCGGCAACGAGATGATGAGCATCCTGGCGCCGATCCTGGCGCTGCTGCTGCAACTGCTGATCCTGCCCCTGCTCCTCTTCCTGTCGCGCGGCCGCGGCAGTGGCTAAGACGCGCCCCGGCCGGTTGTAAGTGGGAGAAAGCGCCATGCAGCCAAGCTCTACCACCTGGATCGACGCCGCCCGGCTGCTGCACCGGGCTGGCCATCTCGATGCCACGCGCGCGGTGCTGGAGACGGCCGCCCTGGCCGACCCCACCGATATCCGGCCGATGGTGGGGCAGGTCGAGCTGGCGGCGCTGGCGGATGACTACATCGCCGGTCGGTATGCCATGCAGGATCTGATGCGGCGCGGCGCCGGCGACGCGCTCACCGCCTGCCTGACCGACGACCCCGAGATTGCCTTTCGGCTGGCGCAGCTGTGGGTTTCGATGGATGGACGGGACCGGCGGTCGCGCTTCTGGCTGACCCGTTGCCTGGAGCGCATGGAGTGGTTCGTGCCGCCCGTACCCTCCGGCCTCACGCCGGAGAGTTACGCTGACGCGGTGGCGCCGTACCTGGCCCGAAGGGCGCTCGACACACCACACCCGGCGGATGCCCTCACGCTATGGCGGGACTGGCTGGACCCGACCGACGGCCCGGAGATGCGGGGCGAGGTGCTGGTCACCCAGGCCGGCGCGCACGCCGCCGGCTATTGGGGCTCGTCGCGGTTGCTGGCCTATTACCGGCACGCCC
>CAXTJY010000209.1:0-6968 GCA_964244395.1 uncultured Rhodovarius sp. | reverse complement strand
TCGGTCTGCTGATAGACATCGGCCTGGCGAAGGATGAACTCCGCAAGATCCTGGCGGCGATGGACTACCGCAACCTGGATGCCGAGCCGCAATTCGCCGGCCGGAACACCACCACCGAATACCTCGCCTTCCACATCCACGGCCTGCTGACTGAGGCCTGCCGCGACGGCCGCATGGGCCCGGGCGGCGGCCAGGTCAGCGCCATCAAGGTGTTGTTGCGCGAGAGCCACATCGCCTGGGCAGCCTTCGAGGGTCCGGTCGCGTGAAGCTGGCGCTGATCGTCCCGGCGCCGTTCGAGTCGATCTCCGGCGGCTATCTGTACGACCGGCGCATGGTCGAAGGGCTACGGGCGCTCGGCCACGAGGTCGAGGTGATCGAGCTCGCCGGCCAGCACCCGGTGCCTGATGAGGCGGCCGAGGCCGCGGCGCGGCAGGCGCTGGGCGTCGACGCCCTGGCGGTCATCGACGGGCTGGGCCTGCCGGCCTTCGCGCCGGAGGCTGTGCGGGGCGCGGTTGGGCTGATCCATCACCCCACCGCGCTGGAAACCGGGCTGAATGCCGAGCTGCTGCGCGAACGGGAACGCGCGTTGTTCCCCGCCCTGCGCCGCCTCATTGCCACCTCGCACCGCACCGCCGAACGGCTGGTGGCGGATTTTGGCGTCGACGCGGACCGCATCGGCGTGGTCGAGCCCGGCACCGACCCCGCACCGCGCGCGACAGGCACATGCACGCCCATCCACATCCTCAGCGTCGGCACGCTGGTGCCGCGCAAGGGGCATGACGTGCTGCTGCGCGCCCTGGGCCGGCTGACCGACCTGGAGTGGAACCTGACCATCGTGGGCGAGCCGCGCGACCCCGTGCACGCGCACGGGCTGGCCTCGCTGGCGGAGGAACTCGGCATCGCCCAGCGTGTCACCTTCGCCGGAGGTCTCTCCGGCGAGGCGTTGGAAGCCGCCTATGCCGCCGCCGACATCTTCGCCCTCGCCACCCATTGGGAGGGCTATGGCATGGCGGCCGCCGAGGCCCTGGCGCGCGGCCTGCCCTGCGCCATCACGGCCGGCGGCGCCATCGCTGATGTGGTGCCGAAGGCGGCATGCGTGCTGGCACCCGCCGGCGACCACAACTCGCTGAGCCGCGCCCTGCGCCGTGTCATCTACGATCCTACCCTGCGCGCCCAGATGGCCGATGCCGCCTGGGCGGCCGGCCAGGCCCTGCCCCGCTGGGAAGACCGCGCCGCCGCCTTCGTCGCCGAATTGGAGCGTGCCCGTGGCTGAACAATTCTCCGGCGACTGGCTGGACCTGCGGGAGCCGCACGACGCCGCCGCCCGCGACGAGATGCTGGCGACGAAGCTCTCCGCCGCCCTGCCCGCCCGGCCGCGCATCATGGACCTTGGCGCCGGCACCGGCTCCCTGCTGCGCTGGTTGGCGCTCTACATCGGCCGGCCGCAGGCCTGGACGCTGGTAGACGCCGACGCGTCGCTGATCGAACTCGCCTTCGACACCATCGCCGACCGCGCCGAGCTGATGGGCTGGAAGGTGACCGCGCCGGGCCGCAAGACCATGCTGGTACACACCCCTGCGGGCGCCTGGCGGGTGGAAGGCCTGGTCGCCGACCTGCGGGAAGCGCCGCGCAATTTGCCCCTGCACAATTTCGATGCCGTGGTGAACACCGCCCTGTGCGATCTGGTGAGCGAGCCCTGGCTGGACCGCATGGCCGCCGCCTGCGGCACCCGCAAGATTCCGTTCTACGCCGCGCTGAACGTCACTGGCCCCGCCCGCTTCCTGCCGCCGCACCCTGCCGACGCCTGGGTGCGCCGTGGCTTCCTACGCGACCAGGCCCGCGACAAGGGCTTTGGCGGCCAGGCTTTGGGCCATGCGGCGCCGGACGCGATCGCCCGCGCCTTCGCCGCCCGCGGCTATCGCGTGGAGCGCGCCGCATCCCCTTGGCGCATCCCGCGCCGCTTCGGCGAGATGCTGAGCGAGCTCGCCACCGGCTGCGCCGAGGCCGCGATGACGCAGGAGCGCCGTGAGGCCTGGCGATTGGAGGAGTGGCTGGAGGACCGGCTGGACCAGGCGGATGCGCAGCGCCTCGCCGCCACCGTGCCGCACCAGGATGTGCTGGCCCTGCCGGAATGAGCTGGGCGACACTGCCCGGCCTTGGCGAAACCGAGACGTTGGAGAAAGACCTCGAAAGCTACCCCGGGGGGTCTGACTTCCATCTTCTGTACGCCGCCATCCGCGCCCTCATCCTGTGGTCGGCCCGGCAGGCGCCGGCGACCGGCCGCAGCGCCGCCGCGATCCTGCAATTCTGGGACCAGGCGGTGCCGCCGGCGGATGTGCTCGCCAGCTTGGACAGTTGGCATCAGGCCGGCCGCCGGCTGGTACGCTTCTCCGACGCCGAGGCGCGGCAATGGCTCGCGGAAGCCTACGGCCAGGAGGTGCTGGCGCCGTATCTGCACTGCCACCACCCAGCGATGCGGTCGGACCTCTTTCGCCTCGCCTGGCTGCTGCGGCAGGGTGGGCTCTACGTGGACGCCGACGATGCCTATGTCGGCGCCGGGCCGATGCCGGGGTTCGAGCGCGGGCTGGTGCTGCTACCGTTGGCGCAGCAGGGGGCCGGCATCGTCCCGGTGGCGGCCGGGCTGCAGGCCAGCACCGCCGGCGAGTATGTCGGCTTCTTCGTCAACAACGCGCCGCTGTATGCGGAGGCGGGGCATCCGGTCATCGAGGCCGCGCTGGGTTCAGCACTTGCCCATCTGCGCGCCTGCGTGGCGCGCGGGGAGCGCGGCAACATCCATGAGCACACCGGCCCGTCCAACCTGAACCAGGCCCTGCTGGGCTATCTGGTGGAATGCCACCGCAACGGCACGGAACCCGATGTGGCGGTGCGGCTGGACTGGCCCTGGCTGCGCGCCTTCCAGCCGATGGACTACAAGCAGGGCGAGCGGAACTGGCGCAGCGGCGCCGCTCTATACTGACTGGGGCGAGCCGTTCGGTGCCGGAGCAGAAAGCCGCTCCGGCTCGCTGCGAAAACCGCTGAAGCACACCGTTCATTCACCGCGCGAAAAGCCCCGGCCCCGCCGCACCGCCGCCTCGCCGAATCGCTCCCGCAGCTTCTCCATCGCATTCCAGCGCGCCACCCGCTTCGGCGAATCCGGGTCCGCCAGATCCGGCGCATCGGCCGCCGCCCCGGGCAGCAGGGTCTGCGCGCCGATGCCCAGCAGGCGGAAGGCGGTGCCGTCCACCTCGCGCGCCAGCAGTTTTCGCGCCGCCTCGAACAGCACGTCCGGCACCTGGCTCGGCGTCGCCAGCCGTGCGGCGCGGGTGCGGCTGGCGAATTTCGTCGTCTTCAGCTTGAGGGTGACGCCGCCGGCGGAAAAGTCCTTCGCCGCCAGCCGCCGGGCCAGCCTTTCGCACAAACGCCATAGCACCGCCTCCAACTCCGGCAGCGTGGCGAGATCGGTGTTGAAGGTGGTCTCGGCGCTGACGCTCTTGGTGTCGCGGCTCGGGCTGACGGCGCGGCTCCCTTCGCCGCGGGCACGGGCGGCCAAGCCGGGGCCGTCCTCGCCGAATCGCCGGGCCGCCTCGCGCGGGTTCAGCGCGGCCAGTTGGCCCAGCGTGGTGAAGCCCGCCGCCTGCAGCCGTGCCGCCATCGCCGGCCCCACGCCCGGCAGCAGCCGCACCGGCTCCGGCGCCAGCAGTGCCGCGGCCTCCGCGCCGATCACCGCGAAGCCGCGCGGCTTGTCCCGCCCCGCCGCGATCTTCGCCATCAACCGGTTGGCGGCCAACCCGATGGAGACGGTGACGCCGACCTCGCGCTCGACGTCGCGGGCGAAGGCCGCCAGGACGACCGCCGACGGGGCACGGTGCAGAGCCTCGGTGCCGGACAGGTCCAGCACCGCCTCGTCGATGCTCATCGGCTCCACCAGCGGCGTCAGCCGCTGCATCATGGCGCGGATGCGGCGGGCGGCCTCGACGTATTTGGCGAAGTCAGGCCGCACCACCACGGCATCCGGGCACGCCTTCAGCGCCTTGAACATCGGCATGGCCGAACGCACGCCGCGGGTGCGGGCGATGTAGCAGCAGGCCGACACCACGCCCCGCGTGCCGCCGCCGACGATCACCGGGCGCGCCGCCAACGACGGGTCGTCGCGCTTTTCCACGCTGGCGTAGAAGGCGTCGCAGTCGATGTGGGCGATGCTGAGGGTGAAGAGCTCGGGGTGCGACACCACGCGCCGGCTGCCGCAAGCGGCGCAGACCGGCGGACCGCCCCGCGCGCCGCAGTCGCGACACAGGGTAGGCGTCATCGCCGCCTGGCCTGGAATGGCGCGGCCGGCACTTCCCGCTGCGCCGGCGCCCCTCGCCCGGTCACCACAGCCGCGCCGCCCCCAGCACGCCGGAGCTGTCGCCGTTCGCCGCCGGCACCAGCCGGGTGTTCACGACGTCGCTGAACACCCACTGGCTCCACAGCCTGGGCACCTGCTCGTACAGATGCGTCATGTTGGACAGGCCGCCGCCGAGCACGATCACATCCGGGTCCAGCAGGTTGATCACATGCGCCAATGCCCGGGCCAGCCGGTGCGCGTGCCGCGCCAGCGCCGCCTGGGCGCGCCGATCGCCCGCCTCGGCGCGGGCCGGCAGGCCGCTGGCGTCGCGCGCCCCCGGCCCGTCGGCGTCCGCCGCCAGGGCCGGGCCGGCCAGGAAGGTCTCGATGCAGCCGGCACGCCCGCACCAGCAGCGCGGGCCGGGATGCTCGTCCTGGCTCATCCAGGGCAACGGGTTGTGGCCCCACTCGCCGGCGATGCGGTTGGCGCCTTCCATAAGCCGGCCGTCGATAACGATGCCGGCGCCGACGCCGGTGCCCAGGATGGCGGCGAAGGTGACGCCCTGGGGCATCGCCTCGCTCAGCGCCAGGCAGTTGGCGTCGTTCGACAGCCGCACCGGGCGGGCCAGCCGGCGATCCAGATCCTCCTGCAGCCGGCCGCCATTCAACCAGGTGGAATTGGCGCCGCGCACCAGCCCGCTGGCGGGCGACAGGCTGCCCGGAATGCCGATGCCCACGCTGCAGCGGCCGCACTCCGCCTCGGCGCCCTCGACCAGCCCGGCGATGGCGCGCAGCGTGTCGTCATAGTCGCGCGGCGTGGGCACGCGTCGGCGCAGGCGCTGCTGCCCCGTATCATCCAGCACCACCACCTCGATCTTGGTGCCGCCCAAATCGATCCCCATGCGCATGCCGCAAGGTGGGCCCGGCGGCCCCTCGCCGTCCAGCGGAAGGCGGGCCTGCGCAAGATCATGGCATGTAAGCAGGCGAGGTCGGCCGCCTCAAGAACCCGGCCCTCCGGAGGTCATGCGCGGTGCGGGCCGGGCCGGTGGGCACGCGGTCTTGCCCGCAAGCCCCGCCCCGTGCTGCATGTCATCCATGGAACACACGCTGGATGTGCGCGGGCTGCGCTGCCCGCTGCCCGTGCTGAAAGCCAACAAGGCGTTGCGCGGGCTGGCGGCCGGCGAGGCCCTGGAAGTCCTGGCCACCGACCCTGCGGCGGAAAAGGACTTCGCGGCATTCGCGCAGGAGACCGGCCATACGCTGCTGCTCAGCGAGAAGAACGGCGAGGAGTTGCGCTTCGTGCTGCGCAAGCGCGCCGATGGCTGACCTGCTGGTCATCACCCATGAGGCCTGCCTGGGGCACGACATGGGCCAGGGCCATCCGGAATGCCCGGACCGACTGCGCGCCGTGTGGGCCGCCATCGGCGATCGGCCGCGCGAGGAGGCGCCCCGCGCCACCCTTGAACAACTCGCCCGCGTGCACCCGGCCGAGTATGTCGAGGCCATACTGGCCATCCGCCCCGAGGGCGACGAACGCATGGCGCTGGACGCCGACACCATCATGAGCGCCGGCAGCGCAGAGGCCGCGCTGCGCGCCGCCGGTGCCGGGGTGCGCGCGGTGGAAGCGGTGCTGGGCGGCGAGGCCCGCGCCGCCTTCTGCGCCACCCGCCCGCCGGGCCACCATGCCGAGCCAGCCCAGGCCATGGGCTTCTGCCTGTTCAGCAACGTCGTCGTCGCCGCGCGCCACGCGCAGTCCTTGGGCGTGGGGCGCGTCGCCATCCTGGATTTCGACGTGCATCACGGCAACGGCACCCAAGCCTGTGTCGAGGCCGACCCGACGATCATGTTCTTCTCCAGCCACCAGATGCCCTGCTACCCCGGCACCGGCGCCGCGCACGAAACGGGGGTGGGCAACATCGTCAACATGCCGCTGCGCCCCGGTGCCGGCGGCGAGGCGTTCCGCGCCGCCTGGGAAGCAGCCCTGGCTCGCGTCACCGCCTTCGACCCTGGCCTCCTCATCATTTCGGCCGGCTTCGACGCCCATATCCGCGACCCGCTGGCGCAGTTGCGCCTGAACGAGGTGGACTTCGCCTGGATCACCCGCGCCATCCTGGCCGCCACCCGCGGCGTGCCGGTGGTGAGCATGCTGGAAGGCGGCTATGACCTGCAGGCGCTGGAAGCCAGCGTGGCCGTACACCTGAACGCGTTGGAGACGGCATGACGAAGGAAGACATCACCGCCTGGGCGCTGGCCAATGGCTGGCGGATGATCGGCGGCCACCCCAGCCTCTCCAAGCCGGCCAAGCCGAATGACCCCATCATCCGCCTGGCGCTGAAGGCCACGGTGGTGAACGTCGAGATCAGGAAGCCCTCCGGCAAGTGGGAAAAGGTGTCCGGCGGCAACTATCCGGCCGTCGGCGGCGGCGACGACGGCATGCTGCTCTCCGGCCTCGGTCTGGAGCGCATCCCCAGCCTGCAACGGCTGATGCAGGACAATCGGGACGCCATGGTGTTCGCCCCGCGTTGACCCCACACGCCCCATGCGCCATCCGTGCCGAATGACCGCCGACCTGCGAACCGTCAAAGCCTGGCCCGTCGAGGAAGCCACCAAACTCGCCGACCGGCTGGCCAAGACCGGCAAGACGC
>CAXTJY010000208.1:0-6968 GCA_964244395.1 uncultured Rhodovarius sp. | reverse complement strand
CACGCCTGGCTGTGCGGCCTGCGACCGGCGATGGAGATGATGCTGACGGGCGATGCGATCGATGGGCTGGAGGCCGTGCGGGTCGGTTTCGCTAACCGCGCCTTCAAGTCGGAAGCGCTGGACGCGGAGGTGCTGAGGATCGCCGAACGCATCGCCAAGATTCCCACCGACGTCCAGCAGATGAACAAGCGCAGCGTTCACCGCGCGATGGAGATCATGGGCCTACGGGCCGCGATCCGGGCCGGGACCGAAATCCAGGCGCTGGCCCTGACGACGGCGAGTTCACAGGAAACCTTCGGGAAATTCCGCGAGGGGGTACGCGCGGCGCTCGACGCCCGCGACGCCGCCTTCGGCGATTATCGCACAGGCGAGAGGCGCGACTGAGCCGCGCCTCCGCCTGGAGCACTCAGTCGGGCTTGCTGCCGCCGTCCCGGCTGCCCGAACCCTGATTCTGGCTACCCGGGTCGCCCGTCTGCGCGGCATTCGGATCCCCGGTCCCGGCATCCCCCGGAGCCGCTCCGGATTGTGTCTTGCTGCCGTCATCGGTCGAGTTCTGGCTATCGTTTGGCTTCTCGTCGCCCGTCTTCGGCGTTCCGTCCGGATTCGTCGTCTTGGGGTCCATCATCGAATCGGCGTTCGGAGCTGTTTCCACCGGCGCCGCGTTCGAGCCGCCGGACGGCGTGTTCGATCCGCCGCTCGGCGATTGCGCCAACGCCGAACCGGCGAGCAGCAGGGAGCCGAAGTTGAAGGCGCCCGACGGATCGGCCGCGTCGTTGGCGGTGATGCCGTCCACCAGCACCTGCACGTGGCGCGAGTTGGTGCCGCGGAAGAAGCCCGAGGTCAGCGTGCCGGGGCCACCCTGCGGCACGACCCGAAGGCCCGGTACGGGGGCCAGCGCATCGGCCAGGGTGCGGTAGCCGAAATCCTCGATGTCCTGCCGGGTGATGGTGGTGGTGGCGGCCGGCACGCGATCCACCGCGGTAGGGATGCGGGTGCCGGTGACGATGGTGTCGGGGATGGCTTCCTGGGCAAGAACGGGTCCGGCCAACAGGGGAAGCAGCAGAAGACGACGCATGAGATAGGCTCCGAGCAAGCGGTTCCGCCGGGCCCGGAATGGGCGCGACGGGTTCGGCGATCGAAGTCGATCGCCGGAGCTCGTCGAACCCGCAAACGAAGCAGCGCGGCCCCGAAAGGACGCGCGTGTTCCGTGGCACCGGTGCACCCCGCCCGGTACGCGCGAGACAACTCTGCGAAGGCCGGTCTCCTGGCTTGTGGATCGGGTTTCCCCGTGCATTCCGCCTTCTCGGGGCCGGTGGCCCCAATGGCATTGGGAATGCACTCTCCACGTACAGTTGCGGGGGCAGCCGCGGCCGGGGGAAAATCCCCTCCCGCATTCCCGTTTCAACCCTTTCGGGTCACCGTCGCATGCGCCGCTCTACCATGGCATAGCCGGGCCGCCTACCAGCTTGCGGTGGAGAGTCCATGGGTCAGCAGAAAGGCCGAGCAGGCGCCGTGCGACCGATTGACGGCGTTGATGCCGGCCTTGTCGAAATCGCCCCAGCGCAGGCCCACGAAGAACTTGCTGCCCACCGGATTCGCCCCGCCGGGGAAGAGGTTGCGGTAGGTGACGGCGCCGGCCGGCTGCCAGTTCGCCCCCTCGGTGGAGGCCTGGCCATCGAGGTCGAACAGCACCGTCGTCATGTTCGCCACCCCCGCCCCCTTGTCGTGGAAGTTGCGATGCGCCGCGGCGCCATTGCTGAAGCTGGAGGTGACGATGGTCTGAAAGGTGAAGGGGCCCGGCAGGTAGTAGGGATTGATGTCGTTGACGGCGATGGTGACGACCTTGCTGACCACGTCCTGCCAATGGTTGAGGAAGATGCCGAGGTCGAATTTCTGGCTCATCTTGTAGAAGGGGATGACGAGCACCTGGTTGACGCCGGATGCGCTCAGCTGGCCGCCGATGCTGGTGGTGTAGCTGTCCCACAACCCGGCCCAGCCGGCGAAGTTGTCGTAGTTGCCGTCGAGATAGCCGCCCTGCTCTGGGGTGGGGGTGAAGAAGATGTGCGGCTGGGCGGTTGCGACGTCGCTGCCGACATGGGTGGGCAACACCACCCCATACCATTTGATCGAGGAACCCATGACGCCGACCAGCCGGCGGGAGTAGTTCACCGGCACCGAGACCGGCTTCAGCGGTGCATTGCCGGGCAGGCTGGGCGGGTCGGCGATGACCTTGCTGCGCGAGATCATGTCGATCTCGAAGGAATTGCCGAAGCCGGACATGAAGGGAGTGACCGGCGGGTCCACCGCCAGCTGGTTCAGCAGCATGAGGGTCTTGCCGAAGGGGTCGATGACCGAATCCACCACCGGCAGCCCGTGCATCTGCTGGAACACACCGATCAGCTCGGCAAGGCCCGCCACCAGGATATTGGCGTCCGTCGGCCAGGTGCCGGGGATGTCGGAGGTGCCGCCGACGGTGGAGAGGATGCGGTCGAACAGATCGACCACCGTGGCGACGTCCTGCGCCTGGTTGGCCACAGGCCCGTAGCCCCACCGCCTGCCCACCGCGGCGGCCAGCTTCACGGCCAGTTTCGCCATCGTAGCCTCCCTTGTCATGACAAGCTTGCCGCAAAGATGGTGGCGATTTCCAGGGTCTCGTGTCGAAATCGCATCCGGTGGCGGCTCTACGGAATGCAGGGCCGATCCTGCGCCGCAACGAGGAGTGATCCGATGAAGTTCATGCTGATCCAATACGAGAACGCCGAGGCGATGAGCCGGCGCGACGATCCGGCGCAGATGGGCGCCTATATGGGTGCCTGGGGCGCCTATGCGCACGCGATCGCCCAATCCGGCTGCATGGTCTCCGGCGCTGGGCTGCTGCCGCCGCGCACGGCCACCACCGTGCGGGTCGGCCCTGCCGGCCGCGACGTGCAGGACGGCCCGTTCGCCGAGACCAAGGAAATGCTGGGCGGCTTCTTCATCATCGACGTGCCGGATCTGGACGCGGCGCTGGCCTGGGCGGCACGCAGCCCGGCTGCCTCGGCCGGCAGCGTGGAGGTGCGCCCGGTGATGCCGCCGGTCGAAGGCGCGGCCCCTGCGTCGGTCCAAAAGCCGGTCGCCATGCCGGCCTGATGAACCTGCATGCCGAGGCCGAACGGGCCGCGCGCGACAGCTATGGGCGGCTTCTCGCCCTGCTTTCGGCGCGCGGCCTGGGCGTTGCAGCGGCCGAGGACGCCCTGGCCGAAGCGTTCCGCGCCGCCCTGGAGACCTGGCCGCGCGACGGCGTGCCGCGCAGCCCGGAGGCCTGGCTGCTGGTCGCCGCGCGCCGCAACCTGGGCCGCATGGCGCGGCATGGCGCCGTCCGCGCCGCGCATGAGGGCACCCTGATCATGCTGGCCGATGAACTGGCGGAGCGGCCCGACTTCCCTGATGAGCGGCTCAGGCTGCTTTTCGTCTGCGCCCATCCCGCGATCGACGAGGCGGTGCGCACGCCGCTGATGCTGCAGACCGTGCTGGGGTTGGACGCGGCGCGCATCGCCGCGGCCTTCCTGGTCTCACCTGCGGCCATGGGGCAGCGGTTGGTGCGGGCCAAGGCGCGGCTGCGCGACGCCGGCATTCCCTTCGCCGTGCCCGAGGCGGCGGAACTGCCGGAACGGCTGCCGGCAGTGCTGGCCGCCATCTACGCTGCCTTCGGCGCCGGGTGGGACGATGCGGGCCCGCTGGCGGAGGAGGCGATCTGGCTGGGGCGCGTGGTGGCGGCGCTGCTGCCGGACGAGCCGGAGGCGCTGGGCCTGCTGGCGCTCCTGTTGCACGCCCATGCCCGCCAGGCGGCCCGGCGTGACGCGGCGGAACGCTTCGTGCCGCTGGACGAGCAGGATACCGGCCGCTGGGACATCGCCATGTTCGTGGAGGCGGAGGCGCTGTTGGCCCGCGCCGGCGCTATGGGTCGGCACGGGCCCTGGCAGATCGAGGCCGCGATCCAGTCCGTCCATGCCGGCCGTGCCCGCACGGGGCGGACCGAATGGCCCGCCCTGCTGCTGCTGCACCAGGCGTTGGTGGGAATGCGGCCGACCTTGGGCGCGCGCATCGCGTTGGCGGCGGTGTGCGGCCAGGTCGGGCAACCGGCCGACGGAGTTGCGATGCTGGACGCGCTGCCCGCCCAGCGCATGGCGTCGCACCAGCCCTTCTGGGCGGTGCGGGCGCATCTGCTGGCGTTACTGGGCGATGCGGCGGCCGACGGGTGCTACCGGCGCGCGGCAGGCCTGAGCCAGGACCCGGCGGTGCGCGACTGGCTGCTGTCCCGCGTCACACCCTGAGGTCGAGCAGCGACCCGCGCGGCAGGGGGCGGGCCGGCTGCGGCGGCACCGCGCTGAGCGCGCGCTGCGGCTGCGGCACCTCCTGCGCGGCGCGGGATTGCACGGGCTGGACCGGGGATGTCCCCTGGCCAGGTCGGATGCGGGCCGCCTCCTGCGAAAAGGCCGCCAGGTTGTTCAGTGAGATCATGCGGGCATTGTGGGGCAGAAAAGCTGACGCGTGGTTAAATCGACGCGGGCGGCAACAGTCGTGGGTGGGTCAGCCGGCCAGTCTCCTTGCCGAAGGCCAGGCTTACGCCGCCAGCGCCGCCACCCCCGGCAATTCCTTGCCCTCCAGCCACTCCAGGAACGCGCCGCCGGCGGCGCTGACATAGGTCATCCGGTCCGCCACCCCGGCGTGCTTTAGTGCCGAGACGGTGTCGCCGCCGCCGCCGATGCTGGCGAGCTGCCCCGCTTCGGTCAGCCGCGCCGCCTCCCGCGCCACCGCCACCGTCGCCGCATCGAAGGGCGGGATCTCGAAGGCGCCAAAGGGGCCGTTCCACACCAGGGTGCGGCATTCGGCCAGCTTGCCGTTCACCGCCGCGACGGTGGCCGGCCCGACATCCAGCGCCATCATGTCGGGCGGCGTGCCGTCCGCCGGCACCACGCGATGCGCCGCGTTCGCCTTGAATTCGGCAGCCGCGACCAGGTCGCTCGGCAGCATGATGGTGCAGCCCCGCTCCTCCGCGCCGGCCATGATATCCCGCGCGGTCTGGTGCATCTCGGCCTCCTGCAGGCTGCGGCCCACCTGCATGCCCTGGGCCGCCAGGAAGGTGTTGGCCATCGCGCCGCCGATGACCAGCACATCCACCTTGGACGACAGGTTGCCCAGCAGATCGAGCTTGGTGGAGACCTTGGCACCGCCGACGATGGCCATGACCGGGCGCGCCGGGTTCAGCAGCGCGCGGTCCAGCGCCTCCAGCTCTGCCTGCATCAGCCGCCCGGCATAGCTCGGCAGCAGCCGGGCCACGCCCTCGGTGCTGGCATGGGCGCGATGCGCGGCGGAGAAGGCGTCATTGACGAAGGCATCGGCCAGCCTGGCCAGCCCCGCCGCCATCGCCGGGTCGTTCTTCTCCTCGCCCTTGTGGAAGCGAGTGTTCTCCAGCAGCAGGACGTCGCCATCCGCGAGCTTCGCCACCGCCGCCTCGGCCTCCGACCCCACGCAATCCTCGGCGAAGGCGACGGGGCGGCCCAGCACTTCACTCAGCGCCCCGGCCATCGGCTTCAGGCTCATCTCCGGCACGCGCTGGCCCTTCGGCCGGTCGAAATGGCTGCACACGATCACCCGGCCGCCGGCCTCGGCCAGCTCGCGGATGGTCGGCGCCAGTCGCTCGATGCGCGTCATGTCGGTGATCCGCCCGTCCCGCACCGGCAGGTTGAGGTCGGCGCGCAGCAGGATGCGGCGGCCGGCGGCGTTCAGCTCGTCAAGGGTTCGGAAGGCTGGCATGGCGGCTCCACAGGACTGTTGGGTTGCCTTCGATAGGCGAAGTCCGATCGAACGGAAACGCCTTCGCGTCTCGGCCCTACGCAAACTGTCACCTATCCTTCCTCGAACCGTCATCGCCCGGCGTCGGCTCCCCTGGCAAGGACGGAGTAGTCCGTTCACGACTGCCGTCATCGAGTGCGGTGGTTTCCCATCAAGCCCGAACGCCAGAGGCAAAACATGTCATTCTCCCAGGGCCCGTCGTCCAGCCAGGCCAGTTACCTCGTTCCCAACCAACCCAATGTGCGCTTCGTCTCGCTGCTGACCGCGGGCGACACCGCCCCGGGCGGCGCGGCCAGCGGCTTCGTCGGCGTGCCCGACGGCATTGGTGCCTTCGACAACGGCAACGGCACCGCCACCGTGCTGGTCAATCACGAGATCGGCGGCACCTCCGGTGTTCAGCGCGCGCACGGCGCCATCGGCTCCTTCGTCACCAAGATGACCGTCAATACCACGACACTGGCGGTCACCTCGATGACCGACCTGGCGCAGCAGCTCTTCGTGTGGAACACCGCCACCAGCGGCTACACGCTGACGACGACGGGCGGGACGGGGCTTGCCGGTACCGGCGCCCTGACCCGCCTGTGCTCAGGCGACCTGGCCGACGTCTCGGCCTTCTTCAACGCCAACACCGGCCTGGGCACCACCGACCGCCTCTACCTGACCGGAGAGGAATCCGGCGTCGAAGGCCGCGGCTTCATCTGGGTGGCGACCGGCGCCGATGCCGGCAAGACCTTCGAGATGCCGCGCTTCGGCAATTTTTCGTGGGAGAACATGGTCGCCCGGCCCACCGCCAGCAACAAGACCATCGTCATGGGCACGGATGACGCGACGCCCGGCGAGGTCTATTTCTACATCGGCGACAAGCAGAACACCGGCAGCACGATCGACCGCGCCGGACTGACCAACGGCCTGATGTACGGCATCAAGGCAAACTTCGCCGCCGAGACCGTCAGCACCACCAGCGGCACCTTCACCTTGGCCTCACTGGGCAACGTCGAGAACCTGACGGGCGCGCAGCTGCAGGCCGCGAGCACCGCCGCCGGCGTCACCACCTTCCTTCGCCCGGAGGACGGCGCCTGGGACACGGTGAACCCCAATCGCTTCTACTTCCAGACGACCAATGCCTTCAACGC
>CAXTJY010000207.1:1503-6970 GCA_964244395.1 uncultured Rhodovarius sp. | reverse complement strand
TGATTGGGGGCGATGATGGGTGCCTGCGCCGGGTCGGCGCTGGCCAGGCGCACGCTGCCGCGGCTGTGCGGCCGGCATTGCCAGACGCCGATGGTGAAGCCCGGCTCGGCCTCCGCAGTGCCGGCCAGCAGCCGGGTGAAGCGGCCATCCTCCGCCTCAGCCCAGCTTACCGGGCCGCCGTTGATCTGGATGTCGGGCGCTTCCAGCCCCGGCTCGGTCCGGGCGAACAGGCTCATCATCCCGGCCGACCAGGTCAGCATGCCGGTGCCCAGCGCCGCCCATTTCAGCGCCTCCAGCCCCAGCCGCCAGCCGCGCAGGCGGCGATTGGCGGACCAGCGGTGGTTGGCCAGGCGATAGCCCATGCGGACAATGTAATGGTCTTGCAGATTGGCGCCGATCCCCGGCATGTCGGCGCGCACTGCGATTCCCCGCGCCGCCAGCTGTTCGGCCGGGCCGATCCCGCTGAGCAGCAGGATGTGCGGGCTGCCGATGGCGCCGGCGGACAGGATCACCTCGCGCCCGGCGCGCACCAGCGTCGCTCGGTGGCCCTGGCGGACCCAGACGCCGATGCAGCGCGTTCCCTCGAACTCCAGCCCTTCCACCAGCGCGTGGCTCAGCACGCGCAACTTGTCGCGCCGCAGTGCCGGCGCCAGGAAAGCGCGCGCGGCCGAGATCCGGCGGCGGCCGCGCCGGGTCTGCTGAAAGGTGGAAAAGCCGTCGCGCTCCGGTCCATTCATGTCGGGCCGGACGGCGTGACCCAGCTCAGCCGCGGCCTGCGCCAGCCGGTCCATGATGGCCGGGCGCTCCAGCAGATGTTCGACCGGCAACGCGCCTTCGGTGCCGCGTCCCTCGCCGGCCGGGCCACTTTCGTGCCGGGCGAAATACGGCAACAGGGCATCCCAGCCCCAGCCGGTGGCGCCCTTCTGGGCCCACAGGTCGTAGTCGGAGGGGTGGCCGCGCACATGGCCCATCCCGTTGATCGAGGAAGAGCCGCCCCAGACCTTCCCCCGCGGATAGTCCAGCACCCGGTGGGCGGTGCCGGGCGCCGGCTCGGTGCGGAAGCCCCAGCTGAGGCGGGGATGGTCCAGTAGCTTCACGAAGCCTGCGGGGATGTGGATCAGCGGGTGGCGATCCGGCCCGCCGGCCTCGACCAGCAGCACCGAGTGCGCCCCGGCCGACAGGCGATTGGCCAGCAGACAGCCGGCGCTGCCGGCGCCCACGACGATATAATCGGCATCCGGTTCGGTCCCGGCCCCAAGCTTGCTCATGACTTCACTGCCCCAGCCACGATTATGGCCATTCCCGCGCCGCAGGCGCATGGGGGCATCCGCGTGCCTGCGGACCGGTGCTCCATCATGCCTTCACCGCCCTTGCGACCTTGAGCAGCAGCTGCCGCAGCCACGCATGCCCGGCATCCGCCTCGAAGCGCCGGTGGAACACCAGCGACAGTCGCACATGCCGCATCGCCAGTGGGCTTTCCTTGGCCACCAAACCGTGGCCTTGCGCCAGCATCTCCGCCAGGCGGGTGGAAAGCGTCATGATGAGGTCGGTGCCGCGCAGGATCGCCGGCACAGCGGACAGATGCGCCACCACCGCCCCCAGCCGCCGCCGCTGACTGCTCTTCGCCAGCTCATCATCCACGGCGCCCTCTCGCGAGCCGTTCGGCGAGTGCAGCAGATGCGGCACACTCAGATAGCGCGTCACGTCCAGTTCGCCCTCGGCCAGCGGGTGGTCCGGCCGCATCAGCACACGAAAGCCCTCCGGCAGCAGGCGCAGCCTGGTGTAGAGGGCGGGCGGCTCGGTCAGGACGGCCACGGCCAGCTGCGCCGCGCCGGCTTCGAGCAGCGGCACCGCATTGGTCCGGTCGGCATGGCTGATGGCGATCATGCAGCCCGGTGCCTCCCGCGCCACGGCGCACAGCAGCGACGGCGCCAGCACGGCCTCGGCATACTCCGACAGCGCGATGGGGAAGACGCGCTGGGCGGTCGTCGGATCGAAGGGCGCCTGGACGGAGAGCGTTTCGCCCAGCCGGTCGAGCGCCTCGGCGATCGGGCCGGCCAGGTTGAGCGCCAGGGCGGTGGGCTCGACGCCGCCGGGGCGGCGGAGGAACAACTCGTCATGCAGCGCCACACGCAGCCTAGCCAGGGCGTTGGAGACCGCGGGCTGCGACAGGTTCAGCCGCTCCGCCGCCCGCGTCACGTGCCGCTCGCGCGCGACGGCGTCGAAGACGCGCAGCAGGTTGAGGTCGAGCCCCGCCAGGCCGGTCACGCAACCCTCCGTCATTCAGCCTGGTGATGATGGGCGTTCTGGAAACGGGTTGGAAGCCCGCCCGTCAAGTCGGCAGATTCGGACATCCAAATCACAAGGAACCATCCGATGCCGACCGACACCCCGCCCTACGCCACAGCCCTGCTGCGTATCAGCCTCGGCGCCGTCTTTCTGGCGCACGGACTGCTGCTGAAGATCCTCACCTTCGGCTTCGCCGGCACGATGGGGTTCTTCGGCTCGATCGGCTACCCGCCCATCCTCGGCGCCGTGGTGGCGCTGGCGGAGACGGCGGCCGGGATGGCCCTGATCCTGGGCATCGCGGTGCGCCCCGTGGCGCTACTGATGCTGCCCATCCTATTGGGCGCCACGCTGGCCCATTCCGGCAACGCCTGGGTGTTCACCGCCGCCGGCGGCGGCTGGGAGTTCCCGGCCTTCCTGACGGCGGCGACACTCGCCCAGGCCGGTCTGGGCGCTGGTGCCTGGGCCTGGCGGCCGGCGGCGCTGGTGCGGCTGGCGCCGCGGCTGGCCTGAACTAGCCGGCCTTGGTCTTGTACGCGCGCGCCTCCTCCAAACTCGCCACGCCACCCCGCGCCGCACTCCAAGCCACCGGGTTCTCCAGGAACTTCCGCACCTCCTGCATCGCGCTTTCGGTGAAGTACGGCCGCTCCTTGCACACCTCCAGCACGTCCCACCAGGTGCACAGCGCGTGCAGGGTCAGGCCCATCGCCTTCATCTCGTCGAAGCTGCCGGGGAAGACGCCGTAGAAGAACACCACGAAGGTGTGGTCGCACAGCGCCCCGGCCTCGCGCAGCGCGTTGGCGAACTGGATCTTGCTGCCGCCATCGGTGGTCAGGTCCTCTACCAGCAAGGTCTGCTTGCCGACCGGCACGTCGCCCTCGATCTGCGCATTGCGGCCGAAGCCCTTGGGCTTTTTCCGCACATAGGCCATCGGCGCCATCATCCGGTCCGCCATCCAGGCGGCGAAGGGGATGCCGGCGGTCTCACCGCCGGCGACGCATTCGATGGTCTCGTAGCCGACGTGGCGGCCGATCTTCTCGGCGCCCAGGTCGCAGATGCGGGCGCGGGCGCGCGGAAAGTAGATGATCTTGCGACAGTCGATATAGACCGGGCTCTTCCACCCCGCCATGAAGGTGTAGGGTTCCTCGGGGCGGAAATTCACCGCCTTGATCTCAAGCAGGATGCGGGCGGTGGTGAGTGCCGCGTCGCGGTCCCAGTCAGAGGCGTGCTGCGTGGTCATTCCAGGGTCTCCGTGCGGAGTCAGGCTTATCGTGCGGCCGGCCGCAGGACAATGTCGTAGCCCAGGCGGCCCGGCCGCATCGGCGCCCTGCCGGCACACGGCCACGCGGCGATGATATGGGTTTTGGAAGACCCGCGCGCAGGCACCGCCGCGCAGGCGCTGGGCATCGCCGAACGACTGGAGCGCCCCTTCCTGCGGGTTCCGCTGCGCTTCAGCCCGCTGGCTGCCCTGCCCTGGCCATGGCCGACACTTGGGGGGCTGGCCGATCGCGCCGCCTTCGTTCCGCCCTGGCCGTCCCTGGTCATTTCCGCCGGGCGACGGTCGGCGCCGGTGTCGCGCTGGCTGCGCCGCCAGGGTGCCCGCACCGTGCACGCCATGCGGCCCGGCCTGGGCGCGGCCGATTTCGATCTGCTGGTGATCGGTGCGCATGACCGGCCCAAGCCGGCCGGCAACATCCTGTCCATCCAGGGGGCGGCGCACCGGCTGGTTCCCGCCGCCATTGCAGCCGCGGCGGCCGCTTTCCCGGCGCTGGCCGCCCTGCCCCGCCCGATGACGGGCCTGCTGCTGGGTGGGCGCCGGCAGGCTGCCGCCATGGCCACCCAGGCCGCGGCGCTGGGCGGCAGCGTGCTCGCTACCACCTCCCGCCGCACCGGCGTCGCGGCGACCAAGGCGGCGGCGCGGGCACTCGCCGGCGTGCCGCATCACCTTTACCGTTGGGGCGACGCGGACAATCCGCTCCATGCTATCCTGGGCCTGGCTGACCGGTTGGTGGTCAGCGCCGATTCGATTTCCATGCTCTCGGAGGCACTAATGACGACGACGCCGATCCTGATGGCCGATCCGGGTCGCCTGGGACGTCGGCACCGGGCGATGGCGGCGGGCCTGCGCGCCGCCGGCCTGGCGGCGTGGTTGGGCGAGCCATCGCCGCCACCGCGCGCATCGCTGGACGAGACCGGTCGGGTGGCCGCCGAAATCCAGGCGCGGGGCTGGCTTTGATGGGCACCCGCCTGGGTCCTCCGACGCGGTCGCCCGGCCCGGCGCCAGCGCACCGGGCAAGCATGGCGGCATCGTCGTGACCGGGCAGAAATCCGGACTGCGCTTCCTGTGCCGTTGACCCTGCGCCAAGCGCTGTGGCCCGGCGCAGATTTCTTCACCCCTTGGCGCGACCGGGGTGGCCGTGCCAGCCCGCTGCGCATCGCCGCCATTGCCCTGATGCTGGCGCCGGCGCTGGCCTTCGGCATCGACGTGCTGAGCGATGGCTTCGGGCCGGAGCCCTTGAAGCAGACCACCCAGTTCACCGGCCGCTGGGCGCTACGCATCCTGCTGATCAGCCTGCTCGTCTCCCCCGCCGGCCGGCTGCTGAACTGGCCGAAGCTGCTGCAACTCCGCCGCATGATCGGCCTGGGGGCGGTGTTCTGGGTCCTCGCGCATTTCGCGCTTTACGTCTGGGACCAGCAGGGCGTCGTCTGGAAGATTACCAGCGAAATCGTGCTGCGCTTCTACCTCACCATCGGCTTCATCGCCGTGGTCGGGTTATTGGTGCTGGCCTTCACTTCTTCCGATGCATGGGTGCGCGGGCTGGGGCGGGGCTGGAAGCGGCTGCACCGTATCGTCTTCCCCATCGCCCTGCTGTCCGTGCTGCATGCGGTGATCCAGGCCAAGTCCAACGCGTCCGAGCCACTGATGATGGCGGGGCTGCTGCTTTGGCTGGTGGGCTGGCGGCTGGTGCCGCTGCCGGCCGCCCTGCGGCTGTGGGTGCTGGTGGCGCTCAGCCTGGCCGCCGGCGCGGCCACGGCGGGCGTCGAGTTCCTGTGGTATGACAATTTTACCCGGCTGCCGGCGGCGCGCATTTTCGCGGCGAATTTCGACTGGTTCGTCTTCCCGCGGCCGGCGGCGCTGGTCCTGCTCATTGGGCTGAGCTTCACCGCCCTGGTCGTGGCC
>CAXTJY010000207.1:0-1493 GCA_964244395.1 uncultured Rhodovarius sp. | reverse complement strand
GCGAAAACATCACATCGCCGTCGTCCCCGGCGACGGCATAGGCAAGGAGACGGTGCCCGAGGGCCTACGGGTGCTGGACGCCGCCGCCCGCCGCTTCGGCTTCGACCTGGAGCTCAGCCATTACGACTGGTCCTGCGAGACCTATGCGCAGACGGGCAAGATGATGCCCGATGACGGGCTGGACCAGCTCGCCAAGTCAGACAGCGTATTCCTCGGTGCCGTCGGCTGGCCCGGCGTGCCGGACCACATCTCGCTGTGGGGCCTGCTGATTCCGATCCGCCGCGCCTTCGACCAGTACGTGTCGCTGCGGCCCTGCAAGCTGATGCCCGGCGCCCGCACGCCGCTGGCCAACCGCACGCCGGCGGAGATCGACTTCTTCGTCGTGCGCGAGAACACCGAGGGCGAGTACAGCAGTGTCGGCGGCCGCATGTTCCCGGGCACCGACCGCGAGTTCGTCAGCCAGCAATCCATCCTGACCCGCACCGGCACCGACCGCATCATCAAATACGCTTTCGAGCTGGCGATGACCCGGCCCCGCCGGAAGCTGACGAGCGCGACCAAATCCAACGGCATCACATTCACCATGCCGTACTGGGACGAGCGCTTCGCCGAGATGGCGAAGAGCTACCCCGAAGTCACCACCGACCAGTTCCATATCGACATCCTCTGCGCCCATTTCGTGCAGCACCCGGACTGGTTCGACGTGGTGGTCGGCTCCAACCTGTTCGGCGACATCCTCTCCGATCTCGGGCCGGCCGTGGCCGGGTCCATCGGCATCGCACCTTCTGCCAACATCAACCCGGAGAAGCTGTTCCCCAGCATGTTCGAGCCGGTGCATGGCAGCGCGCCCGACATTGCAGGCCAATGGATCTGCAACCCGATCGGCCAGATCTGGTCCGGCGCCATGATGCTGGAGCACTTAGGCGAGAAGGAAGCCGCCGACGCCATCGTACGCTGCATCGAGACCCACTTGGCGGAAGGCGGCCCACGCACGCGGGACATGGGCGGCAATGCCGGCACGGTGGATGTCGGCAAGGCCCTGGCGGAGGCGGTCAGCCGCGCCTGAACATCCACATGTGGCCGGTGTTGTACGACACGCCGGGGTAGCGCGGCCGGTCCTCGATCAGGGACCAGCCCGCCGCCTGAATGGCCGGAATCATTGGCTGGGGCGGGCCTTCCAGCTCCAGGGTTACGGCGGTCTGGTCGTGGGTGGCCACAAGCAGCCATTCGGCGTCGGCCGTGGCCAACGCTTCAAGCCATGCCTGGATGGAGGATAGCGGCGCCTCCGACCATGAATGGATGTTGGCGGCGATGCGCGGCTGGCCGGGCGGTAGGGCTTCGAGCAGCTGGCGCGGCCCCCCGGTGACCACACGCGCCGCGCAGCCGCGAACCGTGAGGTAGTGCTCCGCCATCGCGCTGGTCCCCGGCACCGCGTCCAGCGCCATGGCGTGCGCCGAGGGCAGCGCCTGGAGGAAGCGATGCGTCATCCGCCC
>CAXTJY010000206.1:0-6979 GCA_964244395.1 uncultured Rhodovarius sp. | reverse complement strand
GCAGGCCAAGTGCCTCGGCGGCCAAAGCCAGGCCCGGCCAGGCGCCGGCCAGGTTGGGCGCCAGCACCAGTCGGCACTGCGCCAGCAAATCCTCCACCGCGACCGAATCATCCGCCTCCAGCCGGTGCAGCGGCGGCGGCTTCGGCAGCAGCGCCCAGCTCTCCGCCACCGCGACCTCCCAGCTTTCAGCCAGCACGCAGCCCTCGCGGCCCGGCCGCGCCTCGCCGGTCGGCGGCATCGGCAGGTCCGCCGAGCCCGGCTCGGGCAGCACCCCCCAGGGCAACGGCCGGGCCTCGGCCTCCAGCACCGCGGGGGCCATTGCATCGCCCGTGGCGAGCAGGACCGCGTCGAATGGCGAGTGCGGCGCGAACAGAGCGGCACGCACATTCGCGACATCATGGCTGGCGGCGCGGTGCGGCCGCAGCAGAGCCGCCGTGGACGCCAGCACCAACGTCACCAGGGCGCCGGCGCGCCGCGCCATGCGGGATGGCGTGTTGTCCGCCGCCAGGCCCAGCGTCAGCACGCGGTCGCCTTGGCGGATCGGCAGGGCGGCCAGCTCATCGCGCGCCGCGTTCAGCATGGTTATCCGGGCTGCCGGCGGCGCGGCCAGCAGCGCCAGCACTAGGGGGCGCGGCACTTCCACCAGGGAGTCGCCCCGGCTCGCCGCCCAGCCCAGCCCCGCCACGCGGGACAGACCCTGCGCCAGCCCGAGCCGCCAGCGCCGGCCGCTCCAGATCTCCGCCGAATCCGTGCAGATGCTGGACAGATCGACCCAGAAGCCGCCCGCCACCTCGGCCACGGCCGCCAGTTCCGGCGGCGCGGCGGCCGCGACGGGCGATCGGGGCGCCGCCGGGGCGTGCCGGCGCAGCGTCACCGCGGTGACGGCGATGCACAGGCCGCGCGAATCATGCTCGTGCGGCTCGGTTCGCCGTTCCAGTTCGAAGTCGAGCCGCAGCATGCCGTCCTCCGGCACCCTGCCTTCGAGCGACAGGCGGATCGGCGTGCCATGGCGGATGGCCAGCGCCGTCGTGACCCCGCCGGCCAGGGTCACGGTGAGACGGTTCTCGCCCGGCCAGGGCGGCGTGATCAGATCCACGGTGAGGTGCAGCGGCTCGCCCGGCGGCAGCTCGCTTCGGGCCACGAAGCGGGCGACGCGGCCGCGCAGCCAGCCTCGAAGGCCATCGCCTGGGCCAGCGCGGCGTCGGAGGCGCCGGGCACCGACAGGTCGGTCAGGCCGATCAGCATGGTCTCGTCCAGCTGGAGGCATGGCGGTTCGGGTTGCGGCGCATCGCGCCCCGGCAGCAGCCGCATCCGCGCGGCTTCCGCCAGCAGGTGCCGCGCCACCGCCGGCCAGCGCCGCGGCACGAAATCACGCGCGATCCGTCCCGCCGCCTCCGCCAGCGCCTCCCGGTCCAATAACCAGGCACGCAGTTGGGTCACCCATTCGGGCACGCTGCCGGGGTCGGCGTAAGCCACCAACTCGCCGCCCACCTCCGGCAGCGCTGACCCGGAGGCCGCGATGCAAGGCTTGCCGAAGGACAGGCTTTCGCCCACCGCCAGGCCCCAGCCCTCTGCGAAGCTGGGCATGACGGTGAACAGGCAGGCACGATACAGCGTCTCCAGCTGCGCGTCGGACAGGCCGTGCACGATCATCACGCGGCCATCCAGCCACTTCGTCGCGTCGAGCTGCGCGATCAGATCCGCCACGCCCCAGCCGGCCCGCCCGACCAGCACCAGGGTGGGCGGGGCGTCGCCCGCCTCGATCATCCGTTTCCAGGCGTGGAACAGCAGCAGGTGGTTCTTCCGCACCTCGATGGTGGAGACCGCCAGCACGAAGTCGCGCCCGCGCAGGTCGCCCAGCGCCGCGGGCCAGGTGTCCAGCCATGCCGGTGTCGCCGGCCGTGCCAAGTCAAAGCTGTGCGCCAACGGGATCGCCACCGTCTCGATGGGCAGGGCGCCCTGCGCCGCGGCGACACGGCGGAAAGCGGCGGCGGAGTAATCGGAAATGGCGAAGGCGAAATCCCAGAATGGCAGGCCCTCGCCCAGCGCCTGCATGAAATACTGTCGTGTGTCGGCGGTGGTGCATTCCGGGTGGGTGGCCGGGAACATGTCGTAGATCAGCACGGCGAGCCGCACACCCAGCTGCCGCATGCGGAGCAGGAAGCGCGGTGCGCCGACGTAAAACCAGAAGGCACCCAGCACGATCAGCGCGGCGCCCGGCCTGGGGTTGACGCGCAGCGCCAACGCCCGCGCATCGGTCACCAGGCGGCGCGCGGTGGCCAGGTTCAGCCCGTGCCCGGTGCAATGCGCCACGATGGCCCGCAGCGCATCGACCGGCGGCGCCCAAAGCTGGCCGTCCGCCAAAGTGGGAAAGACGGCGAGGCAGTCGGCCCCCGCTTCGCCCGCCTCGCCCGCCAGCACCGCGGCCAGGATGCCCAGTTGCACCCGCTGAATGCCGGAGACGCTGCCGTGGTCATGCAGGAATTGCAGCATGTCCTGGATGTCGAGCACCAGGGTCGCGGGGTGCGGCGGGTTGTCGGGCAACGTCAGCGGCCATTCCAGCACCTCCGCCTCACGCTGCACGGCGTGGCAATCGGCCAGGCGTGCGGCACGGTCGAGCACGCGGCCGGCCTGGTCGCCATGGCCGGAGAGGCGAAGCCAGCGCGCGATCTCGACCAGGGCGGCCGGGTCGTCCGGCCAGACATCGGCGTGGCCGAACAGCAGCCGCGCTACCTCCGGCCAGTCATGCCCCTCGGCGGCGAGCCGTGCCACTGCCAGCCAATCGGCCTCTCCGCTCAGGCGCTCGCCCTCCTCGCCGAAAATGGTGTCGAAGGCAGGCTTACCGGGCCGGGGCTGCAGCCACAACCGCACACCGCGAAGCGACGGCCGCTTTCACGCCGACCGGCCGTGGCAGTGCTTGTACTTCTTGCCCGAGCCGCAGGGGCAAGGGGCATTCCGCGGCGTCGCCGACCAGCTGCGCTCGTCCTGCGGGTCCATCGCCTCGCGCCCCCGCGGCGGTGGCGCGGCCAGGGCGACGTCACCCTGCGCGTCAAAGTCGCCGCCATCCGGCGCGGCGTGCCGCATGTCGGTGATGCGCACGGGTTCCGGCATCGGCGGCGGCTCGTCCGGGCGCAGCTCGACGCGCATCATCAGCGAGGTCACCCGCTCGCGCAGCTCCTCCAGCATGGCGTTGAACAGGTTGAAGGCTTCGCTCTTATATTCGTTCAGCGGGTCGCGCTGGCCATAGGCGCGCAGGCCGATGCCCTGGCGCAGGTGGTCGAGCTGCAACAGATGCTCCTTCCACACCTGGTCGAAGAGCTGCAGCAGCAGGCTCTTCTCCACCATGCGCATCATCTCAGGGCCGATATCGGCCGCGCGGGCGGCGGCGGCGCGGTCCGCGGCGTCCTGCACCCGCTCCAGGATGGCGTCGTCGTCGATGCCTTCCTCCTTGCCCATCGTCTGGACATCGAGGTCGAGGTTCATCACGTTGCGCAGCTTCTCGTCCAGACCGGCCAGATCCCATTGCTCCGGGTAGCTGTTCTCCGGGATCGCGGCGCGCACCAGCCCGTGCACCGTCTCGTGCCGCATTTCGGCGATGGTGTCCGACAGGTCGGTCGCGTCCATGTAGAGGCGGCGCTGGCTATACACCTCGCGCCGCTGGTCGTTCATGACGTCGTCGTATTTCAGCAGGTTCTTGCGGGTGTCGAAGTTGCGCGCCTCGACCTTCTTCTGCGCCTTTTCCAGCGCCTTGTTGATCCAGCTGTGGGTGATCGCCTCGCCTTCTTTCAGGCCCAGCTTCTGCAACATGCCGCCCATCCGGTCGGAGCCGAAGATGCGCATCAGGTCGTCTTCGAGCGACAGGAAGAAGCGGGACGCGCCAGGGTCGCCCTGGCGGCCGGAGCGGCCGCGCAGCTGGTTGTCGATGCGCCGGCTCTCATGCCGCTCGGTGCCGATGACGAACAATCCGCCGGCCTCGACCACGATGGGGCGATAGGCCGCCACCTCCGCCTCATGCCGCGCCAGGGCGGCCTCATAGGCCTCGCCCTCGTTGGTGCCGGTCTCCTGCCGCGCCAGCATGTCGGCATTGCCGCCGAGTTTGATGTCGGTGCCGCGGCCCGCCATGTTGGTGGCGATGGTGATGGCGCCCGGCCGCCCGGCCTGGGCGACGATCCCGGCCTCCTGCTCGTGATAGCGGGCGTTCAGTACGCTGTGCGGAATCTTCTTCGCCTTCAGGATGGACGAGAGCAGCTCCGACTTCTCGATGCTGGTGGTGCCGACCAGGGTGGGCTGGTTGCGCTCCCGGGCGTCGGCGATCAGCAGCGCCACCGCCTCGTATTTCTCGGCCGCGGTGCGGTAGACCTCGTCGTCGCTGTCCACCCGGGCCACCGGCACGTTGGTGGGGATCTCCACCACCTCCAGCTTGTAGATCTCGGCGAACTCATCCGCCTCCGTCGCCGCCGTGCCGGTCATGCCGGCCAGTTTGGGGTAGAGGCGGAAATAGTTCTGGAAGGTGATGCTGGCCAGCGTCTGGTTCTCGGGCTGGACAGTCACGCCCTCCTTCGCCTCCAGCGCCTGGTGCAGGCCGTCGGAATAGCGCCGGCCTTCCATCATGCGGCCGGTGAATTCGTCGATGATGACGATCTTGTCGTCGCGGACGACGTATTCCACGTCGAGCTTGAACAGGGTGTGGGCGCGCAGGCTTTGGTTGACGTGGTGGACCAGCGAGATGTTCTCGGTGTCGTACAGCCCGCCTTCGGTCAGCACGCCCATCTCGGTCAGCAGCGGCTCGATGTCGTCGCCGCCCTTCTCGGTCATGCTGACGGTGCGCTGCTTCTCATCCTTCTCGAAGCGCTCCGGGTCCTTCACGAACTCCACGATCACCGCATCGACGCGGCGATACAGGTCGGAGGTGTCGTCGGTCGGGCCGGAGATGATCAGCGGCGTGCGCGCCTCATCGACCAGGATGCTGTCGACCTCGTCCACGATGGCGAAATTGAAGGGGCGCTGGACCATCTCCTCCAGCCGGTACTTCATGTTATCGCGCAGGTAGTCGAAGCCGAATTCGTTGTTGGTGCCGTAGGTGATGTCGCAGGCGTAGTTGGCCTGGCGCTGATCGTCGTTCAGGCCGTGCACGATGACGCCGGTGGACAGGCCCAGGAAGCCGTACAGCTTGCCCATCCACTCCGCGTCGCGGGCGGCGAGGTAATCATTCACGGTGACGACGTGGACGCCCTTGCCCGACAGTGCGTTCAACACGACCGGCAGCGTGGCGACCAGGGTCTTGCCCTCGCCGGTCTTCATCTCGGCGATGCGGCCCTCATGCAGCACCATGCCGCCGACCATCTGCACGTCGAAATGCCGCATGCCCAGGCTGCGCCTGGCACCCTCGCGGACGATCGCGAAGACTTCCTCCAGCACGTCGTCGAGTTCGGTGCCGGCGGCGATGCGCGCCTGGATGGCGGCGATGCGGCCACGCAGGGCGTCGTCGTCCAGGGCGGCGAGCTCGGGCTCCATCGCGGCGATGCGCGGCACCCGCGCCTCATGCCGCTTGAGGGCGCGGTCGTTGGAGGAACCGAACAGGGCACGGGCCAGGCGGGCGAACATGGATCGACAAATCTCCGGCCCATCGTGCGGCGGCATGGCCTGCCCGCGCACGGGTGGCGGCCTCTCCGGGGGGCTTGCCGCAGATAGGGCGCGTGCCTGCCAGGGTCAACTTGTGAGGCCCCGCGCAATCGCATGGCGATTGTCGAGTTGCCCTGTCGGTGCAGTCGGAGGGCAATTGTTCGGCCCGCGCAATGCGCAGTGACCCCCAAGCCCGCCCTGTCGCCTTGTGACACTCGATTGGCTGGGCCATTGTCGGGCCATCCACATTCCACGGTTTGCCTGACATGCGCCTGACGCTCGCCTTTACCCTGTTGGGACTTCTGCCGGCCCTGGCCCAGGCGCCGGTGGCCGCCCCGGGGGCCGCCCCCACCGACGCGCCGGTCGCCGCCACCCCGCCTGCTGCCCCGGCGCAGGACCCGGTTCTGGCGCGCGTCGAAGGCGAGCCCGTCCGCCTGTCCGACGTGCTGGCCACCGCCGCCGAGGTGCTGCCGCCCGAGATGCGCACCGTGCCGGCCGAAACCCTGGTCTCGATGATTCCGCCCGAGGCGATGCGCCAGCTGGTCGAGCGCACCATCACCGACCGCGCCCTGCTGGTGGCCGCCCGCCGCGCCGGCATCGACCGCGACCCGGAAGTCCGCGCCCGCCTGGCCCGGGCCGAGGCGCAGGAGCTGACGCAGACCCTGTTGCAGCGCGAGGTGCTGCCGCGGGTGACCGAAGCGGCGATCCGCGCCCGCTACGACCGCGACGTGGGCGCCGCGGCGCCGGAGGAGGAGGTGCACGCCCGCCACATCCTGGTGCCCACCGAAGCCGAGGCCCGCACCGCCCTGGCCGACCTGCAACGCGGCCAGAGCTTCGAGGACGTCGCGCGCCGTATGGCCACCGGCCCCGGCACGCGCGAGGGCGGCGATCTGGGCTGGTTCAAGCGGGGCGACATGGTGCCGGCCTTCTCCGACGCCGCCTTCGCCTTGCAGCCGGGCCAGTTGGCGCCGGCACCGGTGCGCACGCAGTTCGGCTGGCACGTCATCCGGGTGGATGAGCGGCGCCGCACCGCCGGCCCCGGCTTCGACGAGGCGAAGGAACAGATTCGCCAGGCGCTGTTGCAGGAGGAGGTCGGCGCCGCGGTGGAGCGGCTGCGCGGCACGGTGCGGGTCGAGCGCGAGGCGCCGCCGGCCGGGGCGACGGCACCGCTGGTCGGCACGCCGCCGCCGCCGCCGGCCCCCGCGCGGCGCTGACGGTGGCCTACGCGCTTTCGCCGCTGGCACTGCCGTTGCCGGAGATGCCGGCCATCGCCGGCGTCACCCTGGGCATCGCCGAGGCCGGCATCCGCTACAAGGCGAGGGCGGATTTGACGATGATGGCCTTCCCCGCCGGCACC
>CAXTJY010000205.1:0-6999 GCA_964244395.1 uncultured Rhodovarius sp. | reverse complement strand
GGCCCCTCCTCGTCCGCCGGCCGCTTGCGCCAGAAATCCGCGTACAGCACTTCCAGCAAATCCGGCCGCCGGCGGGCGATCTCATCGTGAATGGCGATGGTGGACACCACTCGCGACACCCCGCCGGAAATGCCGTTCGAGGCGCACAGCAGCGCCAACAGATCGCATTTGTCGGTGTGGAAACGCAGCGGCCCGGTCGAGCGGCTGCGCGCGCGCGCCGAGGGAATGCCGTTCTCCACCGACAGCGCGGCGCCGCCTTCATCCTTCACCTCGCCGATGAATTCGCCGGCAGTGTTCTGCGGCAGCGGTTGGCCGATGTTAACGCAGAGGCCCCAGAACAAGGTGTGCAGCTGCTCGTGCGAATAGCGCTCGACCGGCAGGCCGGACAGGCGCACCACGCCCGCACCGCTCTCCAACTCCCGCGCCAGCGTATCGAGCAAGGGCCGCAAGGCCGGGATGGCGAAGCCGCGCGCCCGCAAAGCCGGCGGCCCGTCCTCCGCATGGCGCAACGCCTCGTCCAGCGCCTCCAACTCCAGCCCCAGGAACTTGCGCGGCCAGAAGCCACGATGCGCCAACGCCTCGCCACGCCAGGCCGGCGGGCCGCCGATCGGTGAAAGCATGCCATCCATAGCGAAAGGCTGGCCCTGGCCGCCGCCAGGGTCAAGTGCGTCTCCACATAGCCGCCAGGGCTGGCAAGCGGCCGGTTTCCGGGAGAGCATGCCGCATGCAGCGCCCCCCACCCGCCGCGCGGGCCGCGGCCTGATGGACGCCATCGAGACGCACCCCGCCGCCACGATCGCCCTGGCGTCGGAGGCACTGTTCCCCGCCACGGAGCTGGCCCTGCCCTCCGCCCTGCGCGGCGACAACTGGGACGCGGTGCGGCCCGAAATGGGCCGGCATCTGCGGCACGACGTGTACCAGGCGCGGGTCGCGCGGCTGTCCCCCATCGCCCTGCACAGGCTGCCCGGCCCCACCATCGTGCAAGGCGGCAGCTTCGCCGCCATGGCCGACGGTGCCTGGGTGCGGGAGCAGGTCCATCCCGACTGGGCGCAAGGCGCCGCCGGCCTGTTGGACCCACCGGGCGGCCAGGGCGAAATCGTGCAGGTCGCGCCTGAAACGGTGCTGGTCGCCCGCTACGGCGTCGCGACCTGGGGCCATTGGCTGGGCGAATTGCTGCCCCGCATGGTGCTCACCGAACTCCGGTTTCCCGGCCGCTTCCGCTACGCCCTTCCCCTTCCGCTGTTCGTCCAGCCCAACGGCACGGTCTGGGATTCCCTGCGGCAATCGGTGGCGGCCTATGGCATTCCGTTCGACCGCTGCATCCCGCTCGCCGCCGGCACCCGCTACAGCTTCGCAGCCGCATGGTGCATGTCATCGGTCTGGAGCGACCGGATCATGCACCCCGCCGCCGTCACCGCGATGCGCGACCAGCTGCGCGCGCCGGTGCCGCATTGCGAGCTGACCGGCGGCAAGGTCGCCTTCCTGCGGACCGACACGAACACCCGGCAGCTCTCCAATCTGGCGGAGGTCGAAGGCGTGCTGGCGGGGGCGGGCTACCCCACGGTGGCGGTGGGCCGCCTGGCCTTCGTGGAGCAGGTCGCCCTGTTCCGCGCCGCACGACACATCGTCTCCGTACTCGGCTCCGCCCTGTCCGGCCTGATCTACGCCCCTGAAGGCATATGCGTGGCCAGCCTGGCCCCGCGCGACTTCGGCGACTGGTTCTTCTACGCCCTGATTCAGGGCCGAGGCGGAATCTACGTGGACATCCGTGGCGAGCCGGAACCCGGCCACGACAGCCTGCTGCATTGGGCGCCCTTCTCTGTAGCCCCAATTGCCCTGCGGCAGGGACTGGCGCAGCTGCGAGGGGCCTGAGTGAGGGCCCTCAGCCTTCCAGCCGTATGCCCATCTCACGGATCAGTGGCCGCCACACCGCATTCTCGGCCGCGATCAGCGCGCCGCACTCGGCCACGCTCAGCGGCAGTACCTCGGCGCCCAGGGTGCGCATCTGGTTGGCGAATTCCGGCGTGGCCATGGCGGCGCGGGTGCCGCGATTCACCGCTTCCAGCGTGGCCGGCGTGGCGGCATGCGGCAGCGCCACGCCCTGCCAGCCATAGGCGACGCAGTTCGCCACCCCCAGCTCCGCCATCGTCGGCACCGCCGGCTGAGCAGTGGCCCGCGCCTCGCCGAAGGTGCCCAGCGCGCGCGCCCGGCCGCTGGTCAGGTACGGCGTGGCGTTGGTGATGTCCGAGATCGCGCAATCCACCCGCCCCGCCACCAAATCGGTCAGCACCGCCGGCATGCCGCGATAGGGCACGTGGGTGGCGCCGAAATCGGCGCGGCGGCGCAGCAACTCCATGCACATGTGGTGCGGGCTGGCGACGGCGGGCGTGGCGTAAGTGACGGCCTCGCGCCGCCCTGCCGCCACCAGGTCGGCCAGCGACGTGAACGGGCTGTCCGGCCGCACCAGCACGAAAAAATGGAAGCGCGCCAGATACGCCGCCATGACCAGGTCACGGTCGGGGTCGAACGGCAGGCGGGCATACAGCGCCGGGTTGTACACCATCATGCCGTTATCGACGTGCAGCAGGTTGGACCCATCGGCTGGCCCGCCCAGCACCGCCTCGGTGGCCACGATGCCGCCGCCCGAGGGCCGGTTCTCGACGACGACCGGCGGGGCGCCCGGCGTTGCGAGCGCACGCGCGATCATCCGGGCAAAAATGTCGGATGCGCCGCCGGCGCCATAGGCCACCATCCAGCGCGTCGGCCGGTCGGGCCAGCTGGCCTGGGCGGCCGCTTGCCGGCCCAGGCCAGGCAGGGCGAGGGTGCCGACGATGGGGGCGGCAAGCAATGTGCGGCGCTCGAGCATGCGGTCTCCAGCCAGGTCGGGCCGTCCGGAGTCACCCTTGTGGTGATCCCACCACGGCGGATCGTGCCTACTCTGCCGGAAGCACCGGCTCGCGCGCCAGCCCCTCGGCGCGCAGCCGGGCCACCAGCCCGGCCAGCCTTGCCCGTTTATGCGCCACAACGTCCATCTCCGCCCAGGGCAGGAAGCCGGCGCCGGCGCCCATGCCGGTGCGGCCCGTGGCCATGAACTCGCCGATGATGTCGGGCGCGCGGTAGCGGGCATCGCCCAGCGCGCCTTCCAGGTAGCGGCTGGCGTGGTGCAGGATGTCCACGCCGCCCCAGTCGATGAATTCCAGCACCCCCAGCACGCTGAAGCGGAAGGAGAAGCCATAGCGCAGCGCTCGGTCCACATCGGCGGCCGAAGCCACGCCCTCCGCCACCAGCCGCGCCGCCTCGTTCATCGCCAGCGTTTGGATACGCGGCACGATGAAGCCGGGGGACGGCGCGCAGCGCACCGGCACCTTGCCCACGGATTCCAGCAGGGCGAACAACCGGGCCGTGGTGGCCTCTGACGTGGCGGCGCCCGGCGAGACCTCCACCAGCGGCACCAGATAGGCCGGGTTCAGCCAATGCGCGTTGAGAAACTGCGCCGGGTGCGCCACCGCCCCCGACAGATCATCGACCATGATGGTGGAGGTGGTGGAGGCCAGGATGGCGTCGGGCCGCATGGCGGCGGAGGCACGCGCCAGGGCGTCGCGCTTCAGGTCGAGGATTTCCGGCACACCCTCGAACACCACATCGGCCTCAGCCAGCGCGGCCGCGCAATCCGCCGCCGGCACCACCCGCACCCGTGCGACGAGCGCCGACACATCCTCCGTCCGGCCCATACCGAGTTCAGCCAGCATGGTCAGGGTCTGGGCGATCTCGGCCCGGGCGGCATCCGCCAGCGCAACGAAATCCGCTCCAGGCCGCTCCTTCTGGTCGAGCAGCGTCACCTCGTGCCCGGCATAGGCAAACTGCACCGCGATGCCGCGACCCATCCGCCCGGCGCCGAGCGCCGCGATACGCTGGCCCGTCATGGCTGGACCCGATGCGGCCATGCCGCGATCGGGCGGTGCAGCAGGGCAAACCTCAGAACCCATCTTTTAGCACCCGCGCCCAGTCCGCATCCCGCAACCCGCACGTCGCCAACGTCCGCAGCCCCGAGAAATCCTGCCCGCACACCGCCCCGCCAATCGCCAAAAACGCAGCCGCCAGCGGCGTCGCCACCCCCGCCACCCGCCCGGCATCGCACAGCAGCGACAGGCCCAGCGCCACGTCCTCGCGCATGTAGCGATGCTCGGTCAGCACGATCTTCTCCCGCCAGTCGCCGCTGTCGGTCAGCCTGTCGTGGCTGTCGCGGCCATACATCCATTCCGGGCCGTCCTTCGCGTAATGGTCGGCCAGCGGAAAATGCGGCGCGCCGTAGCCCAACGCCTCACGCACCGCGATCCGCTCGGCATCCAGCGCGTCGGTGACGCGGCGGATGGCCGGCTGGGTGCCCTCCTTGTGAATGTCCCAGCGCGGGAAATGCTCCAGCGGCCCGGCATTCATGGTGATCAGCGGCGGGTGGATGATGGGGCCGGCATTCATCAGCGCGGCGGACAGCGCGTCGCCGCAATCCTCGATGACGCCGGGGAAGGCGGCGTGCAGCACGGGAAAGGCGAGCGGCGCCAGGGCACGCGGAAACACCCCGGTCGGCAGCCGCTTCGCCCGTACCGTGATGGCGACCTGGTCCGCCGCGTGCTTGCGGGCCAGCCAAGGCAGTGTGCCGGTTTCCGCGAATGCCACCCCGGCCGGCGCGGCGCGGCCCAGGATGACGCTGCCCAGCGTGCCGGGCGGCAGGAACACCACCTGGCCGGGCGTGAGCAGCGGCCCGAGCACGGGTGCAAGCGTGGCATGCGTGGTGGCCGGCGCCGGCGCCAGGATCAGCGCGGCGCCGCGCATGGCTTGTGCCAGGTCGGCGGTCATCACCACCCGCACCTCGCGCTCTCCGCGCGCATCCTTGATGCGAATGCGGCCGTCGCCGACCTCGCTGGGCCGGGTGCGCCACAGCGTCACGTCATGCCCGGCCTCGGCAAAGTCGGCGGCGGCGGCGAAGGCACCGTTGCCGCCGCCTAATATGGCAATCTTTAGGAGCTGTGCCGTCCCGCCCATCAAACCGACCTGGGCAGCCGGAGGCCGACACAAGGAAGCGCCACCGGCACGTCGAGGGAGGGGAAACGGACCCGTAATTCCACCTCGCCACCCATCGCCTCCACCATGGAACGCAAGGTCTCCAGCGTGACGTTGCCACGCGCCTCCAGCCGCGAAACATTCGCCTGGCCCACTGACAATGCATGCCCGAGATCCAGTTGGGTGAAACCCAGAAGGCGCCTGATGTCGCCCAGACCCATGGGAGACGCACCCGTCTTCCCCGCCGCAGCCATGCCGATGAGCCGAAGCGCGGCCAAACGCGCCCCGCCATAAATCTCGTCCGGTCTCTCGCCATAGCCGGCATCGCCCAGGAAAACCCTAAAGCCACGATGCGCCAACCAGGATACCGTGGTTCGGAACTCACCCTGCTCGATGTCGAGCCACCATTCGCCATCGTCGGCGGCGGGCCGGTCCACAGTCATCGACGCACCCGGGAGGCCCTCGGCAAGGGCCGACCGGAGCTGCTCCAGCCCATCGCTATGATCAATGCATCGCCCATCAAATGGTCCTTCCGTCCGCGCCTGCCTTGCTCAACAACAGGGTTCCCGTGATCTCCTCGACTCGAATGGCCCCGTTCCTGCCGATGAGGGTGTTGTGCGCCCGGCTCCGGAACCGCGTTACATCAGCCCGCTCCGGTACGTTACGCTTGCTGTCAGCCTGAGGGGGATACATCCGGCCATCCGATCGATGTCGGGCAGGATCGAAAGAAATCCCTGACAGATCATCGTCCACAGCGTTCAACGTGGCCGCCAGAAGCATCAGCGCCGCCTCCACCGAGGATGCCGGCGCCGCCTCCGAAAAGCGACGAAGGAACTCGGCGAACCGCACATCCTTGGTCGCACCCATCAGCGGATATGATCTTTAGATCATGCGCGCGCAAGTCCGCTGCAGCTACATCCCCAATGCCCGCTTATACAGATCCAGCAGCGTCTCCTGCTCCTCCACCTCCGCCGGCTCCTTCTTCCGCAAGCTCAGGATCTGCCGCAACACCTTCACGTCGAATCCCGCCGACTTCGCCTCCGCAAAGATGTCCTTGATGTCGCTGGCCAACGCCTTGCGCTCTTCCTCCAGCCGCTCGATGCGCTCGACGATGCTGCGCAGCCGCTCGGCGGCGATGCCGCCCACGTCGGGCCCCTGCAGTGTGTCGCCCGGTTTGATGGCCATTCCAGTCTTCCTTCCAGCAAGCGGCGGGCTTTAGCGCAGATCGCCGCCCGGCGGTATCGCCTGGGCGCCTAAACATCGGCCTCGATGCGGATGACCTGGCCCAGCGCCGGCGGCGGCGCCAGAATATCCGGCGCCCTGCCCTGGGCCAGCTGCCGCAGCAGGCGCAGCGGGCCGCCATGCGACACGATGACGAGCGGCCGATGCTTGGCCTCGGCCCAGAAGCCCCGCACCCTCGCCAGCAGGGCATGGCCGGACTCACCGCCGGGCGGCGCGAAGCCCCAGGGGTCCGCCGCCCATGCGTCCAGCGCGGCGCGCGGCACGGCGTCCCAGGCCAGCCCTTCCCAGGCGCCGAAGTCGAGCTCCAGCAGTCGGGCGTCGGTGGTGAAGCCGGGGTCCATGGCGGCGGCGAGCGCGATGCAGCGCCGCGCCGGCGAGGACACGATGCGCGCGCCCGGCGGCAGGCACGGCAGGGCGCGCGCGATGTCGTCGGCCGCCGTATCGGCCAGCTCCAGGTCGCTGCGGCCGTAGCAGATGCCCGGCGCCACCCGCACCGCGGTGTGCCGAACCAGCCAGATCACCGCGCCGCCACCGCCGCCAGCAGCCCGGCGGTGAAGCACAGCTGCTGGCAGGCGCCCAGCAGGTCCCCGGTGTAGCCGCCCAGCCGCCGCCGGCACACCAGCCCCCACCACAGCCGCATCAGCAGCATCGCCGTCAGCAGCGCCAGCACCATGCGCCAGGGCACGAACAGCAACGGCA
>CAXTJY010000204.1:0-7007 GCA_964244395.1 uncultured Rhodovarius sp. | reverse complement strand
TGAATGGCCTTGCACAAGAGCCGATCCGAACGCGATCACCGCCGCGCCGTCACTCGCCAGACGGCGTTGCCCACATCATCCGCCACCAGCAGACCGCCGCGGCCGTCCATCGCCACGCTGACAGGCTTACCTTGGGCCTCCCCGGCCGCGTTGAGAAAGCCGGTCAGCACGTCCACCGGCGGCCCCACAGGCCTGCCTTCACGGAACGGCACGAAGATGACCCGCGCCGGGGCGGCAGGGCGCCGGTTCCAACTGCCATGCTGGGCGACGAAAGCGCCGGATTGGTAGGGCGCGGGCCACCCGCTGGACCCGGTAACCAGCAGGCCCAGTGAGGCCGTGTGCGCGCCCAGCGCATAATCCGGTGCAATGGCGCTGGCCACCGCCGCAGGGTTGGCGGGGGCCCTCACATCGACGTGCTGGCCGTAATAGCTGAACGGCCAGCCATAGAAGCCACCCTGCTGCACTGAGGTCATGTAGTCCGGCACGAGGTCGGAGCCGATCTCGTCGCGCTCGTTCACCGCCGTCCACAATACGCCGCCGGGCGCCACCGACAGGCCATTCGGGTTGCGCAGGCCGGTGGCGTAGGGGGTTGCGGCGCCAGTGGCGAGATCGACCCGCCAGATCTGCGCCCTGCCCTCCTCGGCCGCCATGCCGTTCTCGGCCACGTTGCTGTTGGAGCCGATGCTGACGAACAGCGACCGGCCGTCCTCCGCCGCCACCAGATTTTTCGTCCAGTGATGGTTCAGCGGCCCGCCTGGCAGGGCGGCCAGCACCGTGCCGGGATCGTCAATGCGGGTCTGTCCCGGACGGAAGGGGTAGCGGCGGATGGCGTCGGTGTTGGCGACGTAGAGCGAGTCGCCGAGTTGCACCACGCCGAAGGGTGAGTTCAGGCCTTCCAGAAGCACGTTGCGCATCTCGGCAACGCCGTCGCCATCGACGTCGCGCAGCAGGGTGATGCGGTTGGCGCTGGGGCGGCGGCCGGAGCCGGAGCGGGCCATGAGAAAGCCCATCACCTGACCGCGGACGCCGCGGCCGTCCTCCGGCTTCGGCGGCGCGTCGCTTTCCACCACCAGTACGTCGCCATTGGCCAGCGCCAGCACGTTGCGCGGGTGGTCCAGGCCGGTGGCGAAGGCGGTCACTGCCAGCCCGGCGGCCGGCATCGGCGTCATGCCCTGCGTCCAGCCCACGGCGCGGGCGATGTTCACGGTCGGCAACAGGGTGGGGTTGGGGGCCGGCAGGTCGGGCCGGGGGCCGTAGCCGGCCGCAGCATCGAGCTTGGCGGATTCGCAGGCGAACAGGACCACGGAGCCGCCGCCCAGGACAACGATCGCGAGGAGGATGGAGAGCCAGCGCTTCATGGCCACGCAACGCGAGGTGGCGAGGCGGGTTGCCCCACCGCGCTGCCCTGCCCCTCAGCCCAGCAGCGCCGCCAGGTCGATGGCCGCGGCCATGGCGACGTAGCCGGCGCGGTTCGGGTGCAGCCCGTCGCCGGGGCCGCCGATGGTGCTGTCGGGCACGAATTCCGCACGCATCCGGCCGGTGGCGGGGTCACGGATCGCGGCGTCGAAGTCGATCACCGCGTCGAACAGACCGGGGGTGCGGATGAAGTCGTTCAGTCCTTTGCGCTTCTCGTCCTGCTCCGCGAAGCCATGCGCCGCGCTGGTGCTGCCCAACGCCGTGACGACGGTGGCGCCGACCAGCCGGGCGCGCGGCAGCCTTTCGCGCAGCATCGCCACGCCGCGGCGCATCGCCGAAGTCACGGCCTCCAGGCTCGCATTGCCGTTGCGGGAGAAGTCGTTGATGCCCTCCAGCCAGACGAAATGGGTGACACCGGAGAGGCTGGTCACGTCGCGTTCCAGCCGGGCCAGGGCGCCCGGGCCGCCGGCGAACGGCTGGGCGGGCGAATAGGCCGGCGGCCCAGCAACCTGGTTGCCGCCGATGCCGGCATTCACGACCGCCGCCCCGTTTGGGCGGGCGGCGTGCAGCCGGCGTTGCAGGATGTCGGGCCAGCGGTCGTCGCCATTCATCGTGCTGGCGGTGCCATCGGTGATGGAATCGCCGAAGCAGGCGATCACCGACGTGGCCGGCGGCATCATCATGTCCATGGCGTCGAGGAAGAACCAGCTGGCGGTCGGATGCGGGAAGGCCAGCTCGGCCGCGTCCGCGCCCTTGGCGCCGGCGCCGGGGGCGGTGAGGTAGGAGGTCTGCAAGGCCTTGGCGTGCCAAGTCATCGGGCCGCTGTCGCCTGCGATGTGGAAGGAGACGGCAAGCTTGCGGCCGGCCAGCAGCGGGAGGGCGGCGGAGGTCACAAAGGGCAGCCCCACCGCATCGCTCCAGGCGTCCTGCCCGGGCGAGATGGTGACGCCGGGGGCGCCGGCAAAGCGCAATGGTTGATTGGTGTCGGCCGCCAGGGTGGCGCCGCCGAGTTGCAGCCCGACGAAGGCGCCGTCGAGCGTAAGAGGCCGGGTGCCGAGCGCGTTGGAGAAACGAAACAGCGCCTGCGGTCCCCAAACCGTGGGGCGGATGATCAGCCGCATCGACTGGTCCCGCGCGCCGACCGCTGCGTCCGGGAATGGCGCGGACTGGTTGGGTTGCGCCGAGGGGTTGCCAACGGGATAGGGGCCCTGCACGGAGGCAGCCCAGCTGGTCGCCCAGGCGCCGGCCTGCGCCAGGGCGGGGGCCACGGCAGCGACGGTCAGCATGCCGGGCAGCCAGCGGCGCGGGGTTTCAAAATGGGACATGCGGTTCCTCCGGGGGTTTTTCGACACTGTGACCCGGGGGCCCGCCCGACGTCCAGGCTCACCGCCGCATCGCCCGCGCCAGCACCCAGATCGGCACCAGCCCCACCAGCACGATCAGCAGCGCGCCCGTCGAGGCCTCGGCCAGGCGTTCGTCGCTGGCCAGGGTGTACACGCGCACCGCCAACGTATCGAAGTCGAAGGGGCGGATGATGAGGGTCGCCGGCAGCTCCTTCATCGTGTCCACGAAGACCAGGATGGCGGCGGACAGTATGGCGCCGCGGGCCAGCGGCATCTCCACCCGCCACACCGCCGCGCCGGCGCTGGCGCCCAGGCTGCGGGCCGCGTCGCGCAGCGAGGGCCTGAGCCGCGCCAGGCCGCCATCCAGCGCGCCCAGCGCCACCGCCATGAACCGCACCAGATAGGCGAAGACCAGCGCCGCGACGCTGCCCGACAGGATCAGGCCGACGGAGAGTCCGGCATGCGCCCGCAGCCAGCCATCCACCGCATTGTCGAACAGGCCGAAGGGCATCAGCGTACCGACCGCGATGACGCTGCCCGGCAGGGCATAGCCCAGGCCGGCCAGCCGCAACGCCCAGCGTGGCGCTGGCCCTGGGTGCAGCCGGGCGCCCCAGGCCAGCACGCAGGCCAGGCCGACGCCGCAGATCGCGGTCACGCCGGCCAGCAGCAGCGAATTGGCCGCGAAGGGCGCCAGCCGGTCGAGGAAGGGGTCGCCGCCCGTCAGGGTCAGCCACAGCAGGGTCGCGGTAGGCAGCAGAAAGCCCAGCAGGACCGGCGCGGCGCACAGGGCAGCCGCCGCCCAACCCTTCAGGCCCGGCAGCGCCACCGGTTGCAACGGCGGCTGTTTCGTCGTGGTGGGGTGGTAGCGCCGATCGCCGCGGGCCAGGCGCTCCAGCAGCAGCAGCAGCGCCACGCAGCCCAGCAGGGCGGCGGCGTTCCCTTCGACACCTACGCCCTGGCCGGCTCCTCCAGCCCGAACCAGGTCTCGTAGATGCCGGTGGTGAACGTGCGGACGCCGAAATACTGCACGGTGCCGAAATCGGCCAGCACCTCCATCAGTGCCAGCCCCACCCCTGCCGCCAGTGCCGGCCGGGCGAGCGGCAGCGCGACGCGGAGGAAGCAGCGGCCCAGGGAGTGGCCGAGGGTGCGGGAGACCTCGATCAGGCAAGTGGATTGGCTGAGGAAGGCGGCGCGGCAGAGCAGATAGACGTAAGGGTAGAGCACCATGGCCAGAACCAAGGCAGCTCCGCCGAGGGAGCGGATTTCCGGGAACCAACCCATCTGGCGCCAGCCCAGCCCGGTGGCGGCGCGGATGCCGCCCTGCACCGGGCCGGCCACGTCCAGCAGCCAGGTGTAGGCGTAGCCGGCGACGTAGGCCGGCATCGCCATGGGCAGCAGCAGCGCCAGCTCCAATGCGCGGTGGCCAGGGAAGCGGCAGGCGGTGACCAGCCAGGCGGTGACGACACCGGCGCTCCCCGCCATGGCCGCCACCAGCAGCGCGAGCAGGGCTGAATTGCCCAGCATCTCGGGCAAGGTGGTGCTGGCGATGTGGACCCAAACCGCGCCCGCCGGAACCGCGGCCGAGACCAGCACCGCGCCCAGCGGCAGCGATACCAACGCGGCCAGGAGCAGCCCGGCCAGGGTCAAAGCCGGAATGCGCAGCTTCCGCTTGGGCAGGGTGGTAGCCGACATTGCGAGGCATTCTCAGGGGTCGGCCCCCCGGCTACCCCAGTCGACCGGCGATGGCTAGCGGGCCCCGGAGGGCGACCCGTTCAGCTTTCAGCCGGTTGGCTCCGCCTTGTACAACCCCGCCAGCCGCCGTTGCAGCTCCGCCTTCACCACCTTGCCGATGGGGTTGCGCGGCAGTGCCGTCTCGATCAGCACCCGCTTGGGCGTCTTGTAGGGGGCCAGGCGATCCCGCGCGGCGGCGATCACCTTTGCCTCCTCCAGCGTGACACCGGGGGTGGCGGTCAGCACGGCCGTCACCGCCTCGCCAAAATCGGGATGGGGCAGGCCGAACACCGCGGCTTCGGCCACCCCCGGAAGGTCTTGCAGCACCCGTTCCACCTCGGTCGGGTAGACATTGTAGCCGCCGGTGATGATGAGCTCCTTCGAGCGGCCGACGAGATGCAGGTAGCCGGCCTCATCCACCCGCCCCAGATCGCCGGTGGTGAACCAGCCCTGCGGGTCGATCGCGGCCGCGGTCTGCTCCGGTTGCCCCCAATAGCCACTAAAGAGATGCGGGCCCCGGATGCGCACGGCACCGACCCCGCCCTGGGCGTCCGCGATGTCGATCTCCACCCCCGGCAGCGGCAGCCCCACGCTGCCGGGCAGGCGCGGGCCGTCGATCGGGTTCGAGCAGTTGATGCCGGTCTCGCTCATGCCATAGCGTTCCACGATGGCCTGGCCCGTGCGCTCGGCGAAGCTGGCGAAATCCGCCGGGGACAGCGGCGCGGAGCCACAGGCGAACAGCCGGACCCCGGCGCAGATCTCCCGCGCCAGCCCCGGCTGCGCCAGCAGCCGCGACACCATGGTGGGCACGGCCATGAACACGCTGGCCCGGGGCAACAGCCGCAGCACCTCCTCGGCCGAGAAGCGCGGCGTCATCAGCAGCGACGAGCCTGACAGCAGGGTGCAGCTCAGCGACACGAACAGCCCGTGCGAATGGAACAGCGGCACCACATGCAGCAGCACATCGTTCGGCTTGAATTGCCAGAAGCGCGACAGCGCCAGGCCGTTGGCCAGAATACCCGGCCCGCTAAGCATGGCGCCCTTGGGCCGGCCGGTGGTGCCGGAGGTGTAGAGGATGACCGCTGGCGCATCGCCGCCGGAGGCCGGCGCGGCCGGTGCCGCGCCCTCGGCCACCGCCAACAGCGCCGGTAGAGTCATGACCCGGCCGGGCCAGAGCGCCGCCATCCATTCCAGCCGCCCGGCTTCGCACAGAACCAGCGCAGGGCGAACGTCGGTCAGGATGTGGCCGACCTCTTCGGCGCGGAAATCCGGGTTGATGGGGATGTAGGTCACCCCTGCGCGCAGGCAGGCCAGGTAGGCCAACACCGCGTCCGGCGACTTCTCCAGCATCGCCGCCACCCGCTCGCCGGCCGGCAGGTCCAGGGCGAGGGCCAGCCGCGCCACCCGCTCCAGCATCTCGCCGTGGGTGAGCGTGAAGCCGGCTGCCGTGGTGAGGAAGGGCCGCGCCGCATGCGCCTCGGAGATCGCGGCGACGTGGTCGAAGAAGACGGTGCCGCTCAATCGAGAAACGTCGAGAATTCATCCACCGCGGCGCGCTCGGTGCGGAAGCCGTTCACCGGGGCATCGAGGGCGGCGTAGCCCAGGGCCATGCCGCACACCACCTTGTGGCCGGCCGGCACCGGCAGCAGCCGGCGCACGATGTCCGGATACTCCGCGATCGAGGCCTGGGCGCAGCTATGCAGCCCATGCGCCCGGGCCGCCAGCATCAGGCTTTGCAGGAAGCCGCCGTAGTCCATCCAGCTTCCCGTCTCCAACCCGGGATGGATGGTGAAGACCATGCCCAGCGGCGCGCCGAAGAAGTCGTAGTTGGTGGAACGCTGCGCTTTCATCCGGTCCTTCTCGCCGCGCGCGATGCCAAGCGTGCCGTACAGCCCCCAGCCGCAGGCGCGGCGGCGGGACTGGAAGGGCTCCGGCACCTCGCCGGGGTAGTAGTTGTAGTCCCGCACATGGCCGGGCTCGTCCGCCAGGTAGGCGCCCTGGATGGCCTGGCCCAGCGCCTCCAGCGTAGCGCCGGTCAATACGAACACGTTCCAGGGCTGCAAATTGGAGCCGCTGGGGGCGAAGGACGCGGCCTCCAGCATGTCCCGCACCACCTGCATCGGCACCGGCGTGGGCTCGAATGCGCGCACGGATTGGCGGCTGCGCAGCGCCTCGGCCACATCCCGCGCGGGGATGGCCGAGGGCGCCACCCTGGTCTGCGTATCCATGCCTCGAACTCCCCCGGCCATGGCGCAAGGGTAATGCGCGTGGGCTGCGGGTCAATCGGCCCTTGACGTGGCGCGCCAGCCTGCGAAGGCTGCCGCCGGGGAAACGACGGGAACGAACCACCACCGCTCAGCCGGAGCCCTGCCCATGCGCCGTCGCCATTGCCTCCTCGCCATCCTCGCAACGCCTGCCCTGGCGCAGGGTTGGGCGCCGGATCGACCCGTCACCCTCATCCTGCCCACCGGCGCCGGCGGCACCACCGACATCGCGGCCCGCCTGCTCGCCGACACG
>CAXTJY010000203.1:0-7023 GCA_964244395.1 uncultured Rhodovarius sp. | reverse complement strand
ATCCTCTGTGCGCTCCAATCGCCACACGCTGCGGGAACATCCGGTCATCCGGCGCCTCTCCGTCGCGGTGCTGGTGGACGGGGTGGCCGAGCCGGTCGCCGCCATCCAGCAACGCCGTGGCGCCATGCTGGCGTTCCACCCGCGGCGGCGTCGCCAGCCGTATCTGGCCGCGCTTCACCCCATCCTCATAGGTCATCAGCATGCTGATGCCGTGGCTGTCCACGCCCATCAGGTCGGTCTCGGTCATGATGTCGGCGGTGGTTTCAGCCATGCCGTCGGGCATGCCCCAGGCCTTTAGGACGGCAAGACATTGGGCGCGGACGGCGTAGTGATTGGCAAACAGCATGCGGTGTTCAATCCAGCCTGGCGCCGGTGGCGCGGATGACGGGCAGCCACTTTGCGGCCTCCGCCTCGATGAAGGCGCGGGTACGGGCGGGGGTCATGCCCTCGGGGATGGTGTTGCCCAGGCCGATCAGCCGCTCGCGCGCCGGCCCTTCCGCCAGCGCGGCGCGAATGCGGGCGGAGAGCAGCTCCAGGATCGCCGGCGGCGTCCCCAGCGGCGCCGAAACCGGCGACCAGGTGCTGGAGACGAATTCCGGTAGCCCGGCCTGGGCGCCCGTGGGCACGTCGGGGATCTGAGGTGCCCGCGCCACGCCGCCAGTCACCAGGCCACGCACGCTGCCGGCGCGGATGTGCTCGGCGATGAAGGACATGGTGTCGACCTGGAACCCCACCCGCCCGGCGGACAGATCGATGTAGGCGGCGGCGGAGCCGCGATAGGGCACGTGCTGCCCGGTCACGCCCATCTGGTACAACAGCATCTCGGCCGCGACATGCCCGGTGGTGCCGTTGCCGGAGGAGCCGAAGGTGACGATGCCTGGGCGTTCGCGCAGCAGGGCGCGGAACTCGGCCAGGGTGGTGACGCCAAGCGAAGGGTGCACCGCCAGGACCATGGCGCTTTCGCTGACGATGGTGATGTGGTCGAGCTGGGTGATCGGGTTGACCGGCGCGTTCGGGTACAGCCCGACATTCAGCACATGCGAGCCAAGAGCCCCGGCCAGCAGCGTGTAGCCGTCCGGCGCCGCTCGGCCCACCGTCTCGACCGCCACGGTGCCGCCGGCGGCGGGGCGGTTCTCGACGATGAATTGCTGACCGAGCGAGGCCGACAGCGCCTGTGCCACCACCCGGGCGTTGATGTCGGCATTGCCGCCGGGGGCCAGGGCCACCACCAGGCGCACCGGGCGGTTGGGATAGTCCTGCGCCAGGGCGGGAAGAGCCAGCAGGCAGGCGAACAGGACGCCCAGGATGCGTACCGCGGGGGGATGCCAGCACGGCATCCGCCCGCCCCCTGTCGGCCGTGGCGGCGCCAATCCCGGGAGATGACGCCCGCCGCCCATCAGCAATCGCATGTCGTCGCCCCCTTAAGCGATGGTGTGATTCAGTATGCCGACGCGCGAGACTTCCAGCCGCAGCGTGTCGCCGCTTCTCAGGTAGCGCGGCGGCTGGCGGAAATGGCCGGAGCCGGCCGGGGTGCCGGTGGCGATGACGTCGCCGGGCTCCAGCGCCATGTAGCTGGACAGGTAGGCGATCAGCGCCGGCACCGAGAAGATGAGGTCATGCGTGTTGCCGCGCTGCACCTCCTCGCCGTTCAGATGGCAGGTGACCTCCAGGTCCCACGGCTCGCCCACCTCATCGGCCGTGGTCAGCCACGGGCCCATCGGGCAGAAGCCGTCCAGCCCCTTGGCGAAGCTGGTCATCGGCAGCGGCTGGTCGAACTGGAATTCGCGCGCCGAGATATCGTTCAGCACGGTATAGCCGGCGACGTAATCCAGCGCCTCGCCGGCGGCAATGCGCTCGGCACGGGTGCCGATCACGACCGCCAGCTCTGCCTCCCAATCCGGCTTGGTGACGGCGGGCGGGATACGCACCGCCGAGTGCGGGCCAACGACGGCGGAGGACGGCTTGAGGAAGATGCGCGGCGCCGTCAGCTTCGGCCCGCCCACCTCCTTGGCGTGGTCGGCGTAGTTGCGGCCCACGCCCAGCACTTTGCCGGGGATGAAGGGCGCCAGCAGCGGCACCATCGCCAGCGGTGCCGGGCCGCGGGCGGCCAGGGCCACCAAGCGGGCGCATTCCACCAGCGCCGCCTCGCCGCCCTGGAGCACTTCCAGCAGGGTGCCGGGCAGGGGCACCAGCCCCTCGCCCAGCGCGGCCACCAGGGTCGGGCGGCCCTCGACCAGCGCAGTGCCTAGCCTCACGCCGCCAGGGCTTCCGTGTGGCGGTCGGCCATCACCTGCACGCGCAGGATGTAGCGCGGCTCGGCCTCACTGTAGTCGGCCACCGCGTTGTGGACGGTGCCGATGTTGTCCCACATCAGCACGTCGCCGGGCGACCAGCTGTGGGCATAGAGGTACTTCTTCTGCGTCTGGTGCCGGAACAGATACTCCAGCAGCGCGTCGCTCTCCGCCTTCTCCAGCCCCTCGATTTGCGTTGCGTAGCCGGAATTGGCGTACAGCACCTCGCGGCCGGTGATGGGGTGGCGGCGCAGCAAGGGCTGCCACACCGGGGGCTTTTTCGCCCGCTGCTCGGGCGTCAGCGGGCCGCGCTCGGAGCCCGGCCGCTTGCGCACCATGTCCCAGAATTTCTCGAAGTCGTGCAGCGCGCGGCGGCCCTGGATGCGGGCGCGTATCTCGTCCGGCAGATCGGCCGCGGCGGCGTGCATGTCGAGGAAGCGGGTGCTGCCCAGCGCCACCCCGTCGCGCATCGGGACTTCCTTGGCGTGCAGAATATTGGCCAGAGCGATGTCGGCGGAATAGCTCATATCCGTGTGCCAGCCCTGGCCGGCATCGCCCAGACCCACCGCGCGGCCCTCGGCGTCGCGCTTGTTGGACAGGATCATCACCTCGGGGATCCCAGGCGCGTGGTACTTGTTGGCGACGTTGACCTCCAGCGTGCCGAGCCGGCTGCCCAGAGCGGCAAGCTGCAACGCATCCATTGATTGGGCCGGCGCATGCAGCACGCCATGCTCGCCCAATGCATCCAGCAATGTGGCGAACTCGTTGTCGCCGAGCGGACGGGACAGATCGACGTCCAGCAACCGCGCGCCCAGACCAGCATTCGCCACCAGCCGCATGGCAATCCTCCTTTTTTCTGGCAGTCAGATTTGGGCTTACCGCCGGGCAGCGTCAATCGGCCGGCTTGTCGGGACACCAGCCATGCCTTAAGCGCAGGTATGTCGTTGAAAATTATCAGTAATTTGAAAACAGCTTTGCATATGAAAAGCTGTTCACTCGTCGCTCTCATGCTGATAGGTGCGGCGCAGGCAGAGCCGCTGTGGCCTGCGCTTGAAACTCGGCGGGAGCAGCTTGAGGCAGCGGGCTGGCTGCTGCATGGCCAGGCGACCTTCATCGAGCAATTGCGACCGAGCTTCCGCGCCCCTTACAACGGCGAGAATTCGATGCAGCGCGCGACGATGCAGCGCAACACCCTGTCCTCCGACATCATCGTCGGCCGCAGCCTTTGGCAAGGCGCCGAATTCATTTTTGACACCCAATTGAGCCGCGGTTTCGGCCTGTCCGGCACCCGAGGCGTTGCCGGTTTTCCGAATGGCGAGGCGTTTCGCATCGGCAGCAACGATCCACGGCTGACCGTGACGCGCGCATTCATCCGGCAGACCATCGGGCTGGGCGGCGGCGAGGATCCGCCCGATGGCGATCCGTTTCGCTTCAACCGGCCGCAGCCGCGAGAACGCATCACCATCACCGCGGGCAAGTTCGCCGTCTTCGACATTTTCGACGACAATCGCTACGCGCATGATCCGCGCACCCAATTCCTTAACTGGGCCTTCATCGCCGCCGGCGCGATCGACTGGAGCAACGACGCCAAGGGTTACACCAACGGTATCGCCATCGAGTGGGAAAACGGCACCTGGGGCCTGCGCGGAGGCGCGGTACAAGTGGCGCGGCGGGTAAATTCGCTATCGCTCGATCCGCAGCCCTTCCGCGGCTACCAGCTGCTGGCGCAGGTCGACCATTTTCACACCCTGGGCGGGCGGCCGGGTGCGGTGCGGCTGATCGGCGGCTTTTCCCGTACCCGTAGCCAATCCTGGGCCGAATTGCTGGGGCAGGACGGCGATGCGATCCGGGAGAATCCGCGCGGCAGTTATCGCCACAAGCTGATGCTTGGCCTTAATGTGGAACAAGAAATCGCTCGCGAACTGGGTTTCTTCGCTCGGCTTTCCTGGAATGACGGGCGCAACCAGCAATTCATGTACACCCAGATGGACTGGGCGATTTCCGCCGGCCTGTCGCTGAGTGGTGGCCGTTGGGCCCGCCCCGCGGATACGGTTGGGGTGGCGATCAATATCGGCGGCCTCCTCGGGCCGCAGCGTCGCTTCATCGAAGCCGGCGGCATCGACTTCATCATTGGCGACGGGCGGCTGAACTATCGGCCTGAGCGGGTCATCGAAGTCTATTACGACGCCCGGGTGGCCGGCGGCACCAACGTTGCGGCGAATGTGCAGTTGGTGAACAACCCTGGCCACAACGCCGATCGCGGTCCCATCGTCTTCCTTGGCCTGCGGGTGCGCACGGCCTTTTGAGGCCATGCACCAGCCGCATGACATGCACGGCAAGCCTGGCGCTTGCGTTGCACCCCTGCCGCGCGGAGCATGCGCCCCGTGCCCGACAAGCCCCGCATCATCGTCATCGGCGCCGGCGTGGTCGGGCTGGCCGTCGCCTGGCACCTGGCCCGGGCCGGTGGCGAGGTCACCATTCTCGACCCCGACGAGCCCGCCGCCGGGGCCTCCTCCGGCAATGCCGGGGCGATCTCCGGCGGCTCGGTGGCGCCGCTCGCCATGCCCGGCGTGCTGCGCCAGGTGCCGGGCATGCTGCTCAACCCGGCCGGCGCGCTGCGCATTCCACCCGGATATCTGCCGCGGCTGATACCCTGGCTGGCCCGCTTCGTCGCCGCCGCAAGGCCGGCGCGGGTGGCGGAGATCGCCCAAGCCCTGTCGCTGCTGCAGCACGGCGCCGCCGAGGAGCACCGCGCCATGCTGGCGGCCGAGGGCGCGGCCGAGCTGATGCGCGAGACCGGCCAGCTGCAGCTTTATTTCGACGAAAAACACTTCGCCAAGGACGCGGCGGGCTGGAAGCTGCGGGAGGAATACGGCCAGCAGGTCACCCTCCTGCGCGGCGCCGCCCTGCACGACTTCCAGCCCGGCCTCTCGCCAGCCTACCAGCTGGGCGTGTTCAGCCCGGACCAGGGCGCCTCCACCAACCCGCGCCGCCATGCCGAGACCTTCCTGCGTGGCGCGCAACGTATGGGCGCCGTCCTGCTGCGCGGCGCCGCTCGCGCCATCATGACCGAGAACGGCCGCGCCGTGGGCGTGGCCACCGACGCCGGGCCGCTGCGCGCCGAGCATGTCGTCCTCGCCGCCGGCGCCTGGTCGGCCACGCTTCTGCGGCCGCTGGGCTACAGCATCCCATTGGAAAGCCAGCGCGGCTACCACGTCATGCTGCCCGCCCCGGGCCTGACCCTGGCCCGCCCCGTCGTCGCCGCCGACCGCAAGGCCTTCTTCTCGCCGATGGAGATGGGGCTACGCATCGCCGGCACTGTGGAGTTCGGCGGCCTCACCCGGGCGCCCGACCCGCGCCGTGCCGCCTATCTGCTGGACGACGCCAGGCGCGTCTTCCCCGGCATCTCCACCGAGGGCTCGGACGGTTTCTGGATGGGGCATCGGCCCTGCCTGCCGGACAGCCTGCCGGTCATCGGCCCTGTCGCGCGCTGGCCCGGCCTGTGGTGCGCTTTCGGCCACGGCCATCTGGGGCTGACCGGCTCGGCCCCCACCGGCGCGCTGCTTGCCCGCGCCATGCTGGGTCCGGCTCCCAACATCCCCCTGGCCCCGTACGCGCCGGAGCGGTTCGCGTGACGCACGACGCTCTCGGGCGGATGCCGCCCCCCCACCCCCCGGAGCACGCCATATGAACAATGCCGCCATCACCCGCGGCATTCTGGCGCTGGCCGCGCCCACCACGGTCCTGTCCCTGTTGCAGGCCTCCGCGCTGCTGGTCGAGACAGTGATCGCGGCCCGGCTCGGCCGCCCCGCCCTGGCCGGCTACGCCGTGGTGCTGCCCTTCGCCCTGCTGCTCGGCCAGATGAGCGCCGGCGCCATGGGCGGCGGCGTGGTGTCCGCCATCGCCCGCGCCCTCGGCGCCAGGCGGCCGGAGGAAGCCAGCGTGATGGTGTTGCACGCGCTGACGATCGCCATGGTCTTCGCCGCCGGCTTCCTGCTGGCCATGGTGGTCTTCCCCCGCCCTATCCTCACCGCCATCGGCGGGACGGAGGCCGCGGCGGAGGGCGTGCCTTACGCCATCGCCCTGTTCGGCGCCGGCGCGGTGCCGGCCTGGCTGGCCAACACCCTTGCCTCGGTGCTGCGCGGCGCCGGGCGGCACGCGCTGGCGGCGCGGGTCAATTCGATGGCCTGGCTGGCATTCCCGCCGCTTGGGTGGTTGCTGGCGGAGCCGCTGGGGCTGGGCATGGTCGGCCTCGGCCTGGGCTTCGGCATCGCCATGTGGGGCGCTGCACTGGTCATGGGGTGGGTCGTGGCCACCGGCGCCGCCGGCTTCCGGCCGTCGCTGCGGGTGCCGTTCCAGGCCGCCATCTTCCGCCGCATCCTGTCAGTGGGCGCCGTCGCCTGCGCGCTGGCTGCCGTGTCCAATCTCACCACCATCCTGGTCACGGCGCAGCTCAAATCCTACGGCCCGGCGGCGGTGGCGGCCTATGGCGTTTCCGCCCGGCTGGAGTTCCTGATGATCCCGCTCGCCTTCGGCGTCGGCTCGGCGCTGACCGCGCTGGTGGGGCGGGCGGTCGGCGGCGGCGACTGGCCGCTGGCAAGGCGCACCGCCTGGCTCGGCGGCGGCATGGCCTTCGCGGTATGCGCCGTTGTCGGCGTTTCGGTAGCGCTGGCGCCAGGCGCCTTCGCCGGCTTCTTCGCCTCGGACGCCGAGGTGCAGGCCATCGCCGCGC
>CAXTJY010000202.1:4947-7041 GCA_964244395.1 uncultured Rhodovarius sp. | reverse complement strand
CTCCTTGCACAGCTCAGGGCCGCCGCCGAGCCGACGAGGCTTCGACTGCTCGCGCTGTGTGCCCGCGGCGCGCTGTGCGTCTCCGATCTATGTGATGTGCTCGGCCAATCCCAGCCCCGTCTCTCGCGGCACCTGAAGCTGCTCGTGGAGGCCGGGCTGTTGCAGCGGGTGCCGGAGGGCGCCAACGCCTACTTCCAGGTGCCGGCCGAGGCCACGCTGGTGCGCCAGCTGCTCGCCCGCCTGCCGGAAGAGGATGCCGACCTGGCGGCGGATCGGCGGCAGGCCGCCCGCATCGCCGCCGAGCGCGCCCGCGTCGCCTCCGCATCCTTCCTTCGGGACGGCGCCGACTGGGACGAGCTGCGTGCGCTGGACCTGCCGGCGCCCGACATAGAGGCCGCCATCGAGGCGGCGCTGCCCGAACGGATCGGCCGCCTGGTGGATATCGGCACCGGAACCGGCCGCCTGCTGGAGCTGCTGGCCGACCGCACCGGCCACGCGCTGGGCCTGGACGCCAGCCGTGACATGTTGGCCCTGGCCCGCGCCCGCCTGGCCGAGCGCGGCATCGCCGGCCATTGCGCCGTGCGCCAGGCCGACATGTACCGCCTGCCGCTGCCCGATGGCAGCCAGGACGTGGCCACCCTGCAAATGGTGTTGCACTACGCCGAGGAACCGGCGGCGGCGATCGCCGAGGCCGCCCGCGTACTGCGGCCGGAGGGCACGCTGCTGGTCATCGACCTGGCGCCGCATGACCGGACGGAAGTGGCCGCGCGCTACGCCCACCGCTGGCTCGGCTTCGATGATTCTGCCATCGGCGAATGGCTGTTGGGGGCCGGCTGCGCCTTGCGCTGGGCGCAGCAGGTGGATGGCCCCCTGGCCGTGCGCCTGTGGTCCGCGCAACGCCTTCCCACTCCCGCCCGTTCGCCCGAACCTGCTTTGGAACTGTAAGCCATGTCCCGTCCGCATCTTCTCGAAGCGTTGTCCCGCCAGGTCCTGCTGTGCGACGGCGGCATGGGCAGCCGCGTGCAGGCCGCCAATCTCGATGTCATCAAAGATTACTGGGACAATGAGAACTGCACCGAGATCCTGAACCTCTCGCGGCCGGACCTCGTTCGCGAAATTCACCGCGGCTATTACGAGGCCGGCGCCGACATGGTGCTGACCAACACCTTCGGCGGCTCCCCCATCACGCTGGGCGAGTTCGACCTGACCGAGAAGACGGACGAGATCAATCGCCGCGCGGTCGAGCTGGCGCGCGAGGCCGCCGAGAGTTTTTCGGACGGTCGGCACCGCTACGTCATCGGCGACATCGGCCCCGGCACCAAGCTGCCCAGCCTCGGCCACATCAAATATGACGACCTGGAAGCCGCGCTGACGCAGCAGGCGCGCGGACTGGTGAACGCCGGGGTGGACGCGATCCTGACGGAGACCAACCAGGACACGCTGTTCATCAAGGCCGCCGTCAACGCCGCCAAGACCGCGATCCGCGAGGCCGGCAGCGACATCCCCATCTTCGTGCAGGTCACGGTGGAGACCACCGGCACCCTGCTGGTCGGCCCCGACATCGCCGCCGCCGCCACCGTCATCCACGCGCTGGACGTGCCGCTCATCGGCCTCAACTGCGCCACGGGTCCGCAGGAAATGCAGGAACACGTCCGCTGGCTGGCGCAGAACTGGCCCGGCCTCATTTCGGTGCAGCCGAACGCCGGCCTGCCGGAGCTGGTGGACGGCAAGACGCACTACCCGCTGGCGCCGGACGACATGGCGGTGTGGATGGAGCGCTTCGTGTCCGAATTCGGCATGAACCTGATCGGCGGCTGCTGCGGCACCGACAACCGGCACATCACCGCACAGGACGCCATGCTGCGGCGGCTGGGCGGCGCAGCCCTGCGCCCGGCGCCGGTGCCGCGCAAGCATTTCTGGGTGCCGTCCGTCGCCTCGCTCTACGGCGCCGTCAGCCTGCGGCAGGAGAACAGCTACTTCTCCATCGGCGAGCGTTGCAACGCCAATGGCAGCAAGGCCTGGCGCGAGCGGCAGGAGAACCAGGACTGGGACGGCTGCGTCGCCATCGGCCGCGAGCAGGTCGGCGAGGGCTCC
>CAXTJY010000202.1:1743-4937 GCA_964244395.1 uncultured Rhodovarius sp. | reverse complement strand
AACAGCCTGGACATCTGCACCGCCTTCGTCGGCCGCAACGAAATGTTCGAGATGAGCGAGGTGATGACCCGCTTCACCTCCAGCGTGAACGCGCCGCTGGTGATCGACAGCACCGAAACACCGGTGATCGAGGCCGCGCTGAAGCTGCATGGCGGCAAGCCCATCATCAACTCGATCAACTTCGAGGAAGGCGAGAAGCAGGCCCACGACCGCCTGGTGCTGGCCAAGAAGTTCGGCGCCGCGGTGATCGCGTTGACCATCGACGAAGTCGGCATGGCCAAGACGGCCGAGGACAAGCTGCGCATCGCGCGCCGGCTGGTGGATTTCGCCTGCACCCAGCACGGCCTGCCGCAATCCGACCTGATGATCGACCCGCTGACCTTCACCATCGCCACCGGCAACGAGGACGACCGCAAACTAGGGCAATGGACGCTGGAAGGGATCCGCATGATCCGGGACGAGTTCCCGGACATCCAGATCATGCTCGGCCTGTCCAACATCAGCTTTGGCCTGAACGCCGCCGCGCGGCACGTTCTGAACAGCGTCTTCCTCGACCTGGCGGTGAAGGCCGGGATGACCGGCGCCATCGTCCACGTCTCCAAGATCAAGCCGCTGCACGCCATCCCGCCGGAAGAAGTGAAGGTCATGGAAGACCTGATCTTCGACCGCCGCGAGGAAGGCTACGACCCGCTGCAAAAGCTGCTGGAGATGTTCTCCGGCCGCAAAGCCGCCGACAACGTCGCCAAGGTGAAGGCCGAGACGGTCAACGGCCGCCTGAAGGACCGCATCGTCGATGGCGACCGCAAGGGGCTGAACGAAGAGCTGGCCGACAGCATCAGCGAGGGCAACACCCCGCTCAGCATCATCAACGACGTGCTGCTGGACGGCATGAAGGTGGTGGGTGAGCTGTTCGGCGCCGGCAAGATGCAGCTTCCTTTTGTCCTGCAATCCGCCGAGACGATGAAGGCCGCCGTCGCCTATCTCGAGCCCTTCATGGAGAAGATCGAGGGGCAGGAGAAAGGCACCATCGTGCTCGGCACGGTGAAGGGCGACGTGCACGACATCGGCAAGAACCTGGTCGACATCATCCTCACCAACAACGGCTACAAGGTCGTCAACCTGGGCATCAAGGTGCCGCTGCAGCAGATCGTGGACGCCGCGGTGCAGCACAAGGCGCATGCCATCGGCATGTCCGGGTTGTTGGTGAAGTCGACGGTTGTCATGCGCGAAAACCTGGAGGAGATGAGCCGCCAGGGCGTCGAGCTGCCGGTGCTGCTGGGCGGCGCGGCGCTGACCCGCAACTACGTCGAGGATGATTGCGTCCAGTCCTACGCCTGCGGCCGTGTGGTCTATGCGCGCGACGCCTTCGACGGCCTGCACCTGATGGACAAGGTGATGGGCAACGACTTCGACGGCTACCTCGGCGCCGTGCAGTCCAAGCGCGTCGGCAAGTCGAAGAACGAGAAGCGCACTTTGGGCCAGGCCGACCCGCGCGGCTTCGCCCCGGTGGATTTGGCCTACGCCCAGACCCGCCGGCACCGCGTCGCCGCCGAAAGCACCCCGCCGGAGCCACCCTTCTGGGGCGCCCGCATCATGGAGACGGACCCCAAGGCGCTGGTGCCGTTCATCAATGAGCGCAGCCTGTACCAGTTCCAGTGGGGCTTCCGGAAAGCGGGGCGGTCGCTGGAGGACTTCATCGGTTGGGCCAAGCAGGAGCTGCGGCCGGTGCTGAAGCGCATGCTGGCCCTGACGCAGGAGCAGGCCATCCTCAAGCCGCAGGCCAGCTACGGCTACTGGAAGTGCGCCGGCCAGGGCAACGACCTGATCATCTTCGAGCAGGACGGCACGACGGAGCTGGTGCGCTTCAACATGCCGCGCCAGCCGAAGGAGGATGGCGAATGCATCGCCGACTTCATCCGCGACGTGGATGACGAGGCGCGCGACGTGATCGGCCTGCAAGTCGTCACCGTCGGCCAGAAGGCGTCGGACGTGGCGCGGGAGTGGTTCGAGGAGAACCGCTACCAGGACTATCTCTATCTGCACGGCCTCTCGGTGGAGATGGCCGAGGCGATGGCCGAATACGTCCACAAGCGCATCCGCGCCGACTGGGGTTTTGCGGGTGAGGACGCGCTGGATATCGAGAAGATGCTGAGCCAGGGCTACCGCGGCGGCCGCTACAGCTTCGGCTACCCGGCTTGTCCGAAGCTGGAAGACCAGGCGCCGCTGCTGAAGCTGCTGGGCGCCGAACGGATCGGCGTGGATATCAGCGACGAGTGGCAGCTGCATCCGGAGCAGAGCACCAGCGCGATCGTGCTGCATCATCCAAGGGCGAAGTACTTCTCGGTGTAGTCAAGAGTTGCCCGGCAAGTTCGCCAAAACTGTCGTCATGTCTCGCGACGAGTGGACGACACGAAGGATGAGCGGCGGCTTTTCCTCGGGTTCGTACACCAGCATGTAGGGAATACCGCCGCAACGCGTAGAAGCGGTAGCGAGAGGACGCAAATTCGGTGCGAACGGATCCAATCCTCGGATAGTTGCCAATGCTCCTGGCAGCGTCCAGCGCGACAACCATCAGACGTCTCGCCGCCGCCGGCTCTTCGCGGGCTATCCAGTCGGCCGCCGCCCGAAGGTCATCCAGCGCCTCAGGGCCGAAGCGGGCAGTCAAGCGCGGCGTTGTGCTGCTTCGATCACGGCAATCAACTCGGCCTCGACCTCCTCGACCGAGAAAGTGCCTTCACGGTCAGCCCGCTCTCTGGCTGCCTCAAGCATGGCAGTGAACCGCTCACGGTCCCGCTCCGCCTGGCGCAGCAGCCGCAATGCCTTGTGCATGACCGCGCTCGCGCTTCTGAACTCGCCGGAGGCCACGCGCGCCTCAACGAAGCGCCGGTCTTCGGACGAAAGGCTGATGTCCTGCATGGCAGGAAATTGGCCATCTGCCTTCAGACCGTCAAGCGGTTGTTACCGGCCCCGTGCCGGCGCTAAACCGCTGCCATGTCCGACACCGAAGACGACACCCCCGACCCCATCTTCGCCCTGACCGAAGCCGCCGGCATCGCCGTCCGCATCCTCGACCTCTCCGGCGCCAACGGCTCCGACCCCGTCGAGGAAGTCCGCGGCTTCGGCTCGCTCGGCCACGCCAACACCTTCGCCCGCCGCTACGTCCGCGACTCCATCGAGCGCTGCCGCACCCGCGG
>CAXTJY010000202.1:0-1733 GCA_964244395.1 uncultured Rhodovarius sp. | reverse complement strand
CTACGAACTCACCCGCCCCCGCAACGCCAAGAGCGCCAAGGTCACCGGCGTCGAATCAGGCGCCTGGTCCAGCAAGACCGAACTCAAGGATTTCTCCGAACGCCCACTCCGCGAGGGCGAGCAGCGCGACTGGCGCGCCATTGACCCGCGCCGCGCCCCGGACGACGAAGACGAGGAATGAAACTCCGCTTCGCCCCCAGCCCCACCGGCTACCTGCATGTCGGCAACGCCCGAATTGCCGTCACCAACGCGCTGCTGGCGCTCCAGCACGGCGGCGAGCTCATCCTCCGCCTCGACGACACCGACACCGAACGCTCCCGCCCCGAATACGCCGCCGCCATCGAGGAGGACCTCGCCTGGCTCGGCATCGCCACCACGGGCCCCGTCCGCCAGCAGGACCGCACGGCGCTGTACGACGCAGCCGCAGCCCGCCTGAAGGCCAGCCGCCACCTCTACCCCTGCTTCGAATCGGAGGAGGAACTGCGCTTCAAGCGCGAACTCCGCGCCAAGCAGGGCAAGCCGCCGGTCTATGACCGCGGCGCCCTGAAGATGACGCCGGAGCAGCTCGAACGCGCCCTGGCCAACGGCAAGCAGCCCTACTGGCGCTTCAAGCTCAGCCAGGGCAGCCGCGACTGGATCGACGGCGTCCTCGGCCCCCGCGCGGTCAAACTGCCGCCCATCTCAGACCCCGTCCTGATCCGCGCCGACGGCTCCTACCTCTACACCTTCACCTCGGTCGTCGATGACATCGACATGGGCATCAGCCACATCGTCCGCGGCGAGGACCACGTCACCAACACCGGCGTCCAGCTCGACATTTTCGCCGCCCTCGGCGCCGACCCCAAGGGCCTCAACTTCGCCCACCTGCCGTTACTGACCGACGCCGATGGCGGCCCGCTCTCCAAGCGCCTTAACTCTCTGGGCCTGCGCCAGATGCGCCGCGATGGCGTAGAGCCCGCCGCCCTCGTCGGCTACCTGGCGGCCCTAGGCACCTCGCACGACCCGCGCCCAGGCCTGCCGGCGGACCTCGCCCCCAGCTTCGACCTCAATTCCATCTCCAAATCCTCCGCCCGATTCGACCCGCGGCAGATGCTGGCTCTGAACCGCAAACTGCTGCACGACATGCCTTTCGAAACCGCGCTCCCCCGCCTGCCCACGGGTGCCACTGAACATTTCTGGACCGTCGTCCGCGGCAACCTCGACATGATGAACGAGGCCCGAAGCTGGTGGGATGTGGCGCAGGGCCACATCGCCCCCATCCCGCAGCCGGGCGAGGCCGAATTCCTCACCGCCGCCCTCGCCGCCCTGCCGCCCGAACCCTACACCCCCGCCACCTGGCCGGAATGGACCAACGCCGTGAAGGCCGCCACCGGCCGAAAGGGCAAAACCCTGTTCATGCCGCTGCGCCTGGCGCTGACCAGCGAGGAGCACGGGCCGGACCTGAAGGATCTCCTCCCCCTCATCGGCCGGACGCGCGCCGAGGAACGGCTGCGCGCCTCGATCGCTACCTGAACGATGTCCGTGCAGGCGAGCGGATCGGCGGCGGCCCTCGCCGCCGTCCGAGCCCCCCGCGGGAACGGCACGCACCACGCGACCCTTACGGCTGAATTCGTTGCGGTCCCCGGCGGGCCGTCATTCGGCCCCGCCTTCCATCACCGCTTGAATATCCGCCGTTTCCGCGCATGATGCCGCGATGAACGCGCCCCTGTCCTGTCCGGCCTTCTGACGCATCC
>CAXTJY010000201.1:6706-7058 GCA_964244395.1 uncultured Rhodovarius sp. | reverse complement strand
TTCGATGTCTGTGACTTCGGGGCTGCCGGTGCTGCCCTGGCGCCCATCCTCGCGGCCGGCGTGCCGCAGGTGCTGGTTCATAACGCGGGGGTGCATGAGGATGCGCCGCTGGCGGGGATGAGCGAGGCGCAGTGGCGCTCCGTGATAGACGTGTCCCTCAACGGCTTCTTCAACGTGCTCCGTCCCATCATCCTGCCCATGATCGGCACGCGCTGGGGGCGGGTGCTGGCCGTCTCCTCGGTCGCGGCGCTCACGGGCAATCGGGGGCAGGTGAACTACGCGGCCGCCAAAGCAGGGCTGCATGGGGCGGTGCGCTCCCTGGCACGGGAAGTGGCCAGCCGTGGCATCACAG
>CAXTJY010000201.1:0-6696 GCA_964244395.1 uncultured Rhodovarius sp. | reverse complement strand
CCCGCAGTCGATGCTGTGATGGATGCCAAGCAGATCGCCGCCGTCGTGCCCGCCATGCGCGCCGGTACGCCCGAGGAGGTGGCCGATCTGGTGGGTTTCCTCGCCTCGGACCAGGCAGGTTACATCAACGGGCAGGTTGTCTCCATCAATGGGGGAATGGCAGGATGACGACGATCCATGAGGAGATGGTGATGGAGCCGGATATCCTGGTGGTCGGCGGCGGCCCGGCCGGTTCCACCGCGGCCGCGCTGCTGGCCAAGGCCGGGCGGCAGGTGGTGCTGCTGGAAAAGGCGAGCCACCCGCGCTTCCACATCGGCGAGAGCCTGCTGCCGCGCAACCTCGATATCCTCGAGAGGCTTGGCATGGTGGAGGAGGTGCGTGCCATGGGCGTGCACAAGCCTGGCGCCGAGTTTGTCTCGGACCGCACCGGGCGCAGCGCGGCCTTTCCCTTCCGCCTCGCGCTCAATCGTTCGCGCACCCATGCCTGGCAGGTGCGGCGCGCGGATTTCGACGCGGCGCTGTTCCGCAATGCGCAGCGCCTGGGCGCCGATGCGCGTGAGGATACCCAGGTCACGGAGATCCGCTTCGGCGGAAAAGCCGAGCGCGCGACGGTGGTGGCCGAGCGGGCGGATGGTACAGGAATGACGTTCCATCCGCGCTTCGTCCTGGACGCTTCAGGGCGGGACACTTTCCTGGCCAGCAAGATGCGCCTGAAGGAGAGCAACAAGCAGAACAACACGGCGGCGATGTACGCGCATTTCCAGGGCGCGGAGCGCCGCACGGGCGAACTGGACGGCTATATCAGCATCCACCTGGCCGAGGATGGCTGGTTCTGGCTCATCCCGCTGCCGGGCGATGTGATGAGCGTGGGTTTCGTGGGCAACCAGTCGGCCTGGAAGGGCCGGCAGGGCAGCGCGCAGGATATCCTGATGCAGCGCATCGCCTCAAGCCCGACGGTTTGCGCGCGGCTGCATGGCGCCACCATCGCCTCCGAAATCCACAGCACTGCCAACTACTCCTACCGGGCTACCTCCGGTTGCGGCGACGGCTACCTGATGATCGGCGATGCCTATGGGTTCGTCGATCCCATGTTTTCCACCGGGGTGCTCATGGCCATGACAGCCGGTGAACTGGGCGCCAAGGCCGCCGATGTCTGGCTGGATGATCCGGTGCGGGGCCAGCGACTGGCGCTTCAGACGAATCAGGAGTTGGCGCGCGCGATGGACCGGATCGGCTGGCTGATCTACCGCATCAACGACCCCGTGTTGCGCTCGCTCTTCATGGCGCCGCGCAACACGCTGTGGATGCGCGACGGCATCATCAACATGCTGGCGGGCAATCTGCGGGGGGATTGGCGGGCGGTGCTGCCCATCCTTTCCTTCAAGACGATCTTCCATTTGTTTTCCGCACTGCATGGCCTGGGCCTCGGCCCCGCCATGCCGGAAGGCCATTCACCGGGCCGGTCCCACCTCGCTTGAGCGACCCCGCGATTGCGCGGACGGCGGCGCGTTATCGCCGCTGCGGGCGCTTCGCCCGACATTACGCGGCATCGAAGCTGAAGCGGGACCCGATCCACATGGCACTGCTGGCGATGGCGCAGGCAGAGCCCTTTGGCGATATGGTGGATATCGGCTGCGGGCGCGGCCAGATCACGGTCGCGCTGCTGGAAGCAGGTGTTGCGCGGTGCTGCACCGCACTCGACTGGGCCGAGCCGTCCCTGGCGGATCTGCGGATCGCCGGGCGCGGGCTTCCGATTAAGACCATCGCGCGTGACCTGTCGCACGACTTCCGCGTGCCGTCAGGCGACACGGCGCTGATCATTGACGTTTTGTACACCATGCAGCGCGGCGCGGCGCTCAGTCTCCTGAATGCGGCGGCGGATGCCACGCGCAAGCGTGTCCTTGTCCGCACCCTCGACCCGGCTGCTGGGTGGCGGGGTCGTTTCGCCGTGGCGCTGGAGCGTGTGGCGCGTCCTTTCTGGCCCCATGCCGGTGCGCGGGTTGATCCGCTTCCCCCAACGACCTTGGCCGGCGCATTGGAGCAGCGCGGCTTCCAGACGCGGATGATGCCCTGCTGGGGCAACACTCCGTTTGCCAATGTGCTGATCGTGGCTGAGCGACGGGGCGTCCTCAGCCAGTGCTCGGAGCCGGTCTCGTCGGCTTGGTAATGAGGAAGTACTATCGGTCCGCCACTCGAAGAGAGGTGAAACTGATCGGGGAGCCGATGATGTTATAAGATAAACAGTGATTTAGAGAGAAAATGTCCCCGGCGGGATTCGAACCCACGGCCCCCAGATTAGGAATCTGGTGCTCTATCCAGCTGAGCTACGGAGACGCAGCATCCAGCCTACCCCGCCCCGACACATGCACTCAATACCGGTACCACCAGGCCAGCAGCACCGCCTGGCCCAGCGCCACCCGCCTACCATCCACCTCGCGCATGTAGCCGAGCTGGACCGATTGTCGGGCATTGAGGTCATACACCACCGAGCCTTGCACGCGATGGATCGCGAAGTCCGGCCCGCCGGGGCCGTTGTTCCGTACGCCCACGCTGCCGAAATACTGGCCGATCAGGCTCCAGCTCGGCGCGAACCGCCAGCCCGCGGTGGCGTCGAAACGCACCTCGTCAGCGGGCGAGCCACCGCGAAACCGGTATCCCAGGCCCACTGCCGCGAAGCCCGACGTGTTCCAGGGGAGGTCAAAGCTGCGGCCGTACGACACCCGCGCCTCGAAGCTGGCATGCGGTTCGGCAATGAACGGGTTGCGGATGGAGCCGATGCCGGGGGTCGAAAACGTCCCCTGGATCGAAGCGACATCACGATCGCCGCGGTAGAAGGCGTAGCGCGCGAAGATCGAGGCCTCTGCCAAACCGAAGCCGCTGCTGCGGGTCGAGGTCTGATCCATCCAGGCGGCCTGAAGGCGGGGGGCCAGGCCCACCGTCCAACGCTGCGTCAGGCCGTGTTCCCAGTAAGGTGAGATGTCGATCCGGTCCAGACTGCCACTTCTGGTTGCATTGCCACGGTTGTCGAAGCCGTTGATCCGCGCCCAATACGGTCCGCCACCGATGATCACCTGTCCCCCGCCCTCTGGCTGAGGCCACTGGGCCGAAGCGGGCATGGCTAGGACGACGCCGGCAAACCCGGCTATCAAAAGCTTCAACAACCTGAAAACGCTGCTCATTGCTGGTCCACTTCGGCTGTGATGAACGGCCGGTCCCCACCGCCCCGCTTCGCTCGTCTCGGTTTCCGGGACAAACTACCTGAAAGGAAGACAGGGGTGCAACAAGCGGAAAGACCGAATAAGAGATTTAGTCTCATTTATAAAATGGTAGTGGGGCTCCCGTCCCACGCCTCTGCATGCTGATATCAGTCTTCCGCAGGCGGAGGGAGGCGATGCGAGGCTGGCTTTGCCGCTATTTGCCCTTCGCGTTCCTCATGATGCCGTTCCTTGCCTGTGGCCAGGACCTGCGCGAGCCCCGCAGCAACCGCATCTATGGCGCCGTGGCCGGGATGGCGCGCGTTCTGGTCACGGCCGATCCTGCCCTGCACTGGCAGGTCACGGACGAGGCGGGAATGGTGGTGCGCGCTTGGGCGGCGGCCGAGCCAGGCGGCTTCGTCAACGTACCCACCGGCGGCTGGTACCGCCTCCTGCTGCGCCCTGCGGCCGGGGGGGAAGGACAGGCCATCGGCGGCCGTTTCGCCGTCGGGATCGTGGTGGTCATTACCGGCCAGTCGCAGGCGGAGGCGATGTTCGACGGCAATCTGCCGCTGGCGGGCGCGCATCCACCCGGTCCGCGCGATCCGCTGCAGCCGCCCGTCACCGCCGTTCTCATCGACTGCGGCGCGCCGCGACCGTACTGCGCCGGCGACAACACCTTCTGGCAGCCCGCGCCGGAGGGCTTGGGCGCGCGGCTGCTGCTGGTCGCGCTGGCCCAGCGTTGGCGGGTGCCGATCGGGCTGGTCGATGCGGCCTATGGCGGGGCCAGCGCGGCCCAGCTGGCGGACCCGGCGCAATCGGCAGGCAACCGGCTCCGTCGTCTGGCCAGGAGTGCGGGGCCGAACAATGCCGCCGTCATCCTGGGCCACGGCACCACCGACACGTTCTTCGCCGCCTCCCCCGACGAATTCGACCGCGCGATGAGCGACATCGTTGCCGCCCTGCGGGAGCATGCGGTGCCCGGCATGCCGCTGCTGCTGTCCCCACTGCCGCCGCTGCGGCGACCCGCGGCCAGCCTCACATCATCCTCGTCATTCGTCGCGCTGCGGGATCGGTGGCTGCTCTGGCTCGGCTTCCATCCCGGCGAGGCGCTGGACGACCATGCGCAGGCGCGCGCGGAAACCATCCGGGCGGCGCAACGACGCCTGATATCCTCGCTCGGCCTGCAGAATGGCGGCAGCCTGGCGCGGGTCCTGCCCGGCCCGGATGGCATCCACTGGTCGGAACAGGGGGTGCGCGAAGCAGCCCGCGTGACTGCCGCGGCCCTGCTGCAGGCGCTGCCCGCACCGCCCCCGCTCAGCCGTTGAGCGCGCCGCGCACCGCCGCGATGAAGGCCTGCGGCGACATCGAATTCTCACCGAAATACCCCCGCAGGTCCGGCATGCGGGTCATGTTGCCCTCCTGCATCTGGATCACCAGAAGCGCCGGTCGCCGGGCCTTGAACAGGTCGCCGCCCAGATAGTCGGTCAGTCGCCGCCAATGGCCGTGGTTGCCCCATCGGTAGAACAGGCTGACGGGCCTGCGCAGCGCGTTGGACAGCCCCGGCGTGAAGCCATAGCCAGGCAGGACGTAGCTATCGCCCACGATGGTGGTGTCGGCCACGGCGTCCCCATCCAGCAGGCCGCCACCCGCCGGCGGGACGCTACGGACGCGGTATTCCTGGGTCGGGTAGCGGCGGCGTTGCTCCGGCGGCAGCTCCGCAGCCAGATTGTTCTCGTTGTTGCGCAGCGTGCCCCATGGGCCCAACCTGATCCCCGGCCGCGACGCCGGGGGCAAGCCGGCGCCCGCCCGGGCCACCTCCTCGGCGACGACATAGGCGGCGGAGGGGCGCCAATGGGTGTCGGCACGGAAGAACAGCGGCTCCGCCTGCTGCGCCTTCTGCCTCGCCAGCACCGCATGCAGGTCCGGCACCACGGCGCCGGTGGCGCGGAACCCCTCCAGCACAACGCGGTAGCGCGCCTCCGCATCCGCGCTCACCCGCCAGTCATCGGGCAGGAATTCGGGATAAAGCCGCGCCCGCATCGGCACCAGCGCGACGCAGACGCGCAGCCCTGCCCGGGTCATCAAGGCCAGCGCTTCGCTGAACAGGGCCGTGGCGCGGCGAACGTCGGGCATGCTGTTCTCCCGCACATCTTCCCAGGCCGGGAAGAGCCAGCCGTTCTTGCCCACCAAAGTCGGCCGGAGCTCTTCCGCCGCCACGCCACCCGGCGCGGCCATGAAAGGCAGCAAGGCGGCGCGACGCCGCGTCCATTGAAAAATCGGCATGCCGCCAGTATGGGGCGTCCCCCTTCGCAAGCTCAAGCGCCCGCCTTGGGCGCTCGCACGGCGGAAGCGAGGGTACGCACCCCACCCAAAAAGGTGTCCACCGTGCCGCCCGTAGCGGCGCCCGCGGCATCCAGCGTGCCCGCCATGGCGTCGATCAACGCCGAGGCCACGACCGCGCCATCCGCCACCCGCGCCGCCTCCGCCGCCTGGGCCGGCGTCCGCACGCCGAAGCCGATGGCGACAGGCAGGTCGGTGAAGCGCCGCAGGCGGGGAATGTTCAGCGCCAGATCGGCCGTGCTGGCGCTGCTGGTGCCGGTGATGCCGGTGATGGCGACGTAGTAGATGAACCCCGAACAGGCCCGTAGCACCCCGGGCAGCCTGGCATCGTCTGTGGTGGGCGCGACGAGGCGGATCAAATCCAGCCCCGCCGCCGTCGCGAAAGGCGCGAGATCCTGGCTCTCCTCCGGCGGCATATCGACCATGATCAAGCCATCGGCGCCGGCTGCGGCCGCGTTGGTGCAGAAGCGCTCGGCGCCGTAGCTCAGCACCGGATTTAAGTAGCCCATCAGGATGACCGGGGTCGTGTCGTCCCCGGCGCGGAATTCCCGCAGCAAGGCCAGCACGCCGGCGGTGCTGCCGCCGGCCTTCAGCGCCCGCTGCCCGGCCAGTTGCACAGTAGGCCCGTCCGCCATCGGGTCGGAGAACGGCATGCCGATTTCGATCAGGTCGGCGCCGGCGGCGGGCAGGCCGCGCAGCATGGCCATGCTGCTGGCGCGGTCAGGGTCGTAGGCCATGAGGAAGGGCATCAGCGCGCCGCGTCCCTCTGCCTTGAGCGCGGCGAAGCGCGCCGCGATCCGGCCGCTCACAGCTCAACGCCCAGGTGCTTGGCGACAGCGAAGATGTCCTTGTCGCCCCGGCCGCACAGATTCATCAGGATGATGTGCTCCGGCGGCAGGGTCGGCGCCAGCTCGATGACATGCGCCAGCGCATGCGCCGGCTCCAGCGCCGGGATGATGCCTTCAAGCTTCGAGCAGAGCTGGAACGCCTCCAGCGCCTGCGCGTCCGTTGCCGCCACGTATTTCACCCGGCCGATTTCGTGCAGCCAGGAATGCTCGGGGCCGACGCCGGGGTAGTCGAGGCCGGCCGAGATGCTGTGGCCCTCCAGAATCTGTCCCTCGGCGTCCTGCAGCAGGTAGGTGCGGTTGCCGTGCAGCAC
>CAXTJY010000200.1:0-7079 GCA_964244395.1 uncultured Rhodovarius sp. | reverse complement strand
ACAGATCGCGTGCGCTCCCGACCCGGAAGTGCAGCCCCGTTACTCCGTCCCTCACCTTCTCAGCCATTCCGCCGACAGCAGAGCAAATGACGGGACGGTTAGCGGCATAGGCCTCCTGGATTACAAGGGGCGAGTTCTCCCACCAGGTACTCGGCACGACCACATAGTCGGCCTCGCCCATCAATGTGCCGACATTCTCGTTCTCATACGGACCGAGGAACCGGAAAAAGGGATAGTCGTCGACCGCTTTGTCGATCCGGGCCATGAACTGCTCGCCCTGGCCGACCAGATTACCGTTCAGTCGCAACTCGACCCGTTCCGCCAGCCGCGGCTCCTGGGCGATCATCTCCGCTGCATGGAGCATCAACTCTGCGCCCTTGAAGGGATTGATCTGACCGAAATAAGAGAAGACGAATGGCGCGCCGGCCGATCTAACCTTGGCAGCGCCTTGTCCGCGGTAGCCCTGCAGGCCATTTTCGATGACACTGAACGCCTCCCGCCTGAGGCCCCAGGTAATGTGCCGCTCGGCGAGGAAGCGACTCGGCGAAATCAGGCCATCCACCTGCCCCAGCACCTGACGCATGATATCCATGCGGGTGGCCAGGGCACTGATCGCGTATTCGGGAAAACATTTGGAGCAGCGCAGCGGGGTTGCGGATTCGCATAGCAGCCGCGCCGGCCGCGTCACCATCTGGCCGTGATGCGCGCACATTGCCAGGAATTCGTGCAGGGTGACGAAGCTGGGCAGGTTGAGTGACTGACGGACGGTCCGAATGCCGCCGATGCCGAAATTCAGGTAGTGATGGAAGTTGACCACGGTGCTGCGCTCGGCCTGCAAGGCGGCGATCAACTGCGCTGCCACCCCCGGCGTGCCCAACTGGTTGAAATGGTCATAACGGAGCGGGTCGTAGAAGATGGCCCGCTCATCGGGCCCGCCGAGATATAGCCGTGACCTCTCCGCCCGAGGAACTGCGGCGATGAAACAGGCAGCATGGCCAAGCCGACGCAGCCCTGTGAACAGAGTATAGGCCGCAATCTCCGCGCCACCCTTCGAAATTGAAGGATGGGCGTGCGAGACGATCGCTATCCTGTCCTGTGATTCCAGCGACTGATCCATCAGGCGGCCAGCCCCGCCAGGCGGACTTTTTCCAAAAACGGCGTCAGCACCGACAATTCACCGCAGATCGGGATGCTCGCCACGGTCCGAAACGGCAGCGCCCGCCAGCCCCCGCCGCCGGCGCTGAAACGCTGAAACGCGTCGGACTTCCAGCCAAACAGCGCCGGCGGCAGCCCCTCGGCACCCTCCGACATCGCGCCGAGGGAAGCGTCTTCACTTGGGTCCAGGCAAGCGCTCATCGCTTGCCGGGTCAGGCGGGCTTCCGGCTGGGCGAACAGGAAGGTCTCGCACCCCGTTTCGCGCAGCACGAATGCCGCATCATCCACGGTGGCGGAGCCGCCTTGCAGGAACAAACTGATCGCGGGTAGCCCTAGTTCCGGCAACTCGTTGCTCAATGACAGAAGGTGATGGCGGGCCTCGTCCTGCCCGAGAATGGCGACGTGCCAGCCCTGCTGGGCGAGCCAGGCGCCGTGTTCCGTCAGTTCGTCGATCGCGCGATAAACATCGCTCAAGCTGGGGCCAACGGCCCGTACCAGCAGCTTGTCACAACGATGCGCGGCCATGGTACGGGGCAGCGGCCGCTCGACCCGGGCGCATTCCCGGCGTGCAGCCACAAGATCGGGGAAGAAGGTCTCGTGCTCCAGATGCGGGTAGCAGTGTAACAACTGCTCCTCCCCCACTCCCCGCTGCAGCCACAGCACCTCCTGGTCCGGCAGCACATGGTTGGTCGAGGCACCGCTTTCGTATTCCAGCTTCAGGGTGGCCATGCCGGACAGGGACAGCTCTCCAAGAAACGAAAAAAAGGCGACAAAGCCTGACTCGTGCAAAAGGCCGATGTGATTGGGAAAGGCGGTTGAAAGATCGTGACGCGCCTTGCGAAAGGTGGCGCGCATATCGCAACGCCGAATGACATCGCCAACACGGAGTGCGAAGTCGCTCACCCGCTCGACCGGGCTGACCACCCAGCCTTCAATGACGCAGCCAAACCGGGGCAGCATGATGATGCTGTCGAAGCCAATGCTCGTGTGCCGCCCTACCGCCCTGGCAAGGCCGGGAATCCATGTCTCCTGGTCGGTCAGCAGACCGGCCAGGGCCCCAAAATGCCCGCCCCTGGCATCCAGCCTCGCTTGCTCGATGGCTCCAGCCACCTGGGCGATCGGGACGACGACCAACGGTGCGAGGCCACGCATGTAGCGTGGGGCCACCGCCTCCAGGACCAGAAAGATCTGCTCGGTCAGCGCGGTCGGACGCCAGTCGCCTGCCAACAGACCCACTACGCCGGTGGCGCCTTCCGGTACGTCATCGCGGCTGAAGCGGGTGAAGGCGACCGCACCGATAAACTTCTGGCCGTCCACAAGGTGAATTCCGCTCTCGTCCGGAATGTTCCCCTGTAGCCATCCCACGATCCAGCAACGACCGAGTTCGTCCACCGCCACCGATTCCACGAACCCTGCCAGATCCTCCCCCCGAAAGCCGTGCGCCCTTTTCGTCACCAACTCTGCGTCGCGCTGCAACCGCGCCAGGGTTTGGAATAGCGCCGCCCGGCCCGCGTTCGTCGCCTGCGACGACATGTCCGGGGCCGATGACCGACCAAGTTGATGGGATTCCGAGACAGCAGTGCCGATCGCCGGGATGTCGGCCGCGTGCTGGGCCTCCGGAGGCCCTCCGGTAGGCTGGAACGAATCGGTGGTGGCTGGCCGGCTTTTTGAAGTCTGGTTCCGAGTCACTGCGCCACCACCTACTCCTTCAGGCTTCGATCTTTCGCTTATTCAACGTCAGATGGTCAGTCGGTGGATGCACGGTCGGGTAATAAACCTTCACCAGACGTTCGCCCACCATCCGGCGGAAGGTGCTGCGCGTCCATCGGCGGATGACCAGTAACCGCTTCTGGTCCAGCACATAATCGATGCCGCCAGCGCTGTCATCCATGTCCGCGTCCTGTGCGGCGGCCAAATCGAATTCGCCGAATTCCACGGCATTCAGCGTCACCCGCCGATCGCATCCGAGGATAAACATGCCAGCGTCGGCCACTTCCTCGCGGGACAACAAATCCGCCATAAACTTGTTCGAAGCACTGAGTTCAAGAACGCCGACATGAACGCTGCGCAACATGACGGCCTCAAAAATTTGTCGGCTGACCTCCTCCGGATCCTCGCCGTCGTTCAGCGCTTGGCTGGCGACCGCGAAGCCCGCTAGCACCTCGAGCATGTCCAGCGTCGGTTCCGGCACCATGTGGCGTTGTCTGAGCCAGGCTATGCGCGCGGGGTCCACGAGGTCGCCCCCGAGATACGAAGCCGGAGGGCGCGGCTCGGACATCGAGGTGACCCGGGCACCGGCCGGCAGGATGACCGCTTCACATCCTTCCAGGGATACGATGACGCGCTTGGCGTCGTGCGGCTTCGGCACCAGGATTTTGAAATGATAACCGAAACATCCGTGCGACAGGCCAGCACTGCTCAAATCGTCCCGGTAAAGCCCGATCCGTCCCGAGCCGACGCACTGCCCATCGAGAAAAGCCAAAATAAGCTTGTCCCTCAGGTCTTCCGCAGCTGAATACATCCAGCCACTGATGTGATCGGCGTCCGCCGTCTCTATAGCGCCTACAATCATGATTTGCCCCTCACGCACGCGGACCCACCGCAGATCGTCTTCTATTTTACTAAGGAAGCCGATAGAAGCCCGATTACGTTACAACAGAATTAAGAATGAGGCAGCAGATCAACGTAGCATGATCGCCGGCTCACCGCAGCAAACGATGATAAATTTCCGATATTAAAAGCGCTGTCTCGTGCAAATCAGGCGGTTGTGCCACCGCCTTCCTCGCCTTCTCCAATTGGTCATCGCCGGAGAGATTAAGCAACAAACGTGCCAACGATTGTGGGTCACGCGCTCGGAAGTGAAATCCATCCACGCCATCCCGCACCTTTTCAGCCATCCCGCCGATGTCAGCGCAGATGACCGGTCGGCCGGCGGAGAAGGACTCCTGAATCACCAGTGGAGAATTCTCCCACCAAATGCTGGGCACCAGCACTGCCTGGCATTCCCGAATAAGGTCGCCCACCGCCTCGTGCCGGTAGGGACCGGCATAGTGCAACAGGGGTGCCGCCAGGGCCATTTTCTCGAACAGGCTGTCGCGGAACTCCGGGGGCTGATTGCTGGCATCGCCATGAACGATGATGCGAAGTCGCTTCGGGTCCGCCCCCATGCCGGGCAGCATCATCGCTGCTTCGACCAGCAATTCGATCCCCTTCAACCTGGAAATCTGGCCGAAAAAGCCAAAGGTGGTGGTGACGGGGTCAAGCGGCCTGTCGGTCCGCGACGCCGATGCAGGCTGGCCGTTCTCGATCACGGTCACACGGCCGGCATCCAGACCCCACGCGATGTAGCGCTGCGCCAGGAAATGACTCGGCGCGATGTAGTGATCCGCAAGTTGCAGGAAACGCAGAGTGTACAATCGCCGTAGGAAAAAGTCGTTCTCCGTGCGCTCCGGGAAACAGCGGGCACAGTCCGACGGCGTGGCTTCGTAACACAACTCCAATCCAGGCCGCTTCACCATTTGCCCATAATGGTGGCAGATGGGGAGAAATTCATGCAGCGTCATAATCAGCCGCGCGGCGGGCACCGCCTGCCTGACCATCAGCAGCGTCTCCAGCCCCAGATTCGCGGTATGATGGAAGTGCACGACATCAGGCCGGAGCTCTGCCACCAAGGCGCGGAACTCCCGCGCGAAACTGCTGCTCTCACTTCCCATGGTCCAATGGTTGAACTCGGTATTCGCCAGGATGAATTCGTCGTCGGCGAAAGGCTGCATGACGTGCACCCCGGGCGGCACGTGCAGCTTGCCGCCGGCGCCCGCGGCGAAGAACGCCGTCGTGCCAGGTTGGCTCTTAAGGGCCTCGAACATCTGATAAGCGGCGATTTCCGCGCCGCCGCGCGACAGGCGCGGGTGCAGATGGGCGACGACCAGGACGCGCATGCCGCCGCCCGGCCTGGCAGGCACCGAAGCGGGGCGCGTGGCGCCCGCGCCGGTTGGGCTCACCGGGCCCAGCCGCGGTGATGCCTTAACCGGCATGCACGCGGCTCGGTCCTGCGGCTGCCGCCTTCCGCGTCATGGCCCCCGCGCCTGCCTGCTCGGTCTTGCGGAACAGCCACGCATTGAAGAGCGTGAGGTTGGTGCGCCACAGATCGGCGCTGTCGCCCTGCGACTGCCGCTCCAGATGATAGGCGGTAACCCCGGTGTGCACGGCGCAGCCGAGCCCCATCTGGCCGGCGCGGACGCAGAGATCGACATCCTCGAAATCGCCGATGGCGTATTGCTCGTCGAAACCACCCAGCCGGCTGACCACCTCGCGCCGCATCATCAGTGCCGCGCCCGTGATCAACGGAACCCGAATGACGCCCGCAGCCGCGGCAGGCGGCCGACGGCCCTTCCCGGTGTGGCGCGGAAACCGCCAGTCGTTCGCCTCGGGGCGCGGCTCCAGCACCATTCCCATATGCTGCACCGAGCCGTCGGCAAAGCAGAGCACCGGGCCGACGCAGCCCAGGCCCGGATCCGACTTCAGCGCATCGGCGAGCATCGCCGTCCAGTCCAGAGTTATCGGGAACACATCGGAATTCAGGAAGTAGACGAACTCGCCCGTGGCATGGCGCAGCCCAATATTGCTGGCCGGCCCGAAGCCCCGATTTTCCTCAAGCAGGAGAAGTCGGAAAGGGACCTGGAACAGCGCATGCCCGATGCGCGCGGTGCGCAACGCAACCTCTGTCAGCCTCGGATCATCCAGCACATAGATGATCTCATCCGCAAGGGGAGCCCCGGCGCTGAACTGGGCCAGCTGGTGATGCATGAAGTCGATACGCCCGTAGAGCGGGATGACGAGGCTCACTAGTGGGCTGGGCAGGGCTTCGCCGAACCGATGCTCGGTGACCCGGCATGGCCGCGCCAGCCGTGCCCGGTTGATCGCCCGAAGCGGCGGGGCGAGGATCTCCGTCAGCGCCGCATCAAGCCCGTCCTCTGGCAGCCGCGCGGCGCCGAGCACGCGCAGCATGGCGGGCAGGCCCTGGCGCTGCGGCGCCGGCAAGGCCTTGAACCAGGTGGTGCCGTCGTGCATGCAGATTTCAAGGGCAAGCTCGTTCGAGGCGGCGGTCGGAGCCGGATGATCGGTCTCCGCATAGGCCAGGAAGCCGTGTTGCGCATGGGTCAGGCCGTAGCGCGGCCCAAAGGCGTCGAGCACGTCGGTTCGCGGAAGCCGCAGATGCCGGGCGAAGACGGGAGGCGAGCGATACCAGCCGCAACGCAGATGCACCGATGCGACCATGTTGAGCGGGTCGAGACACCAACCCATCACCACCGCGCTTCCAGGTGATGGCACGATGATCTCGTCCACCTCGACATGCACCGGCATCCCGGCATCGGCCAGGGCATTGCCCGCATGCGGCCGAGGCCGATCCAGGATGGAACGCAGATGTGCGGCGGCGCCCTGCGGCGATAGCCGCAATCCTTCGATCGAGCGAAATATCTCTGCGGGCGGCAGGCGCTGCATGTCCATCGAGGCTTGCAGCCGCAAATTGCCCACCCGCTGCGCCAGTTGTGCGCCCGTCAGGATTCCGCTGAGCCGGGTGGCGTGCGGTATGTGAATGATGAGGCCAACGCCCTGGTCCACATCATCCCGTTCGAACACCCCCACGAAAGCGCGCCCCACCAACTGCGCGCCGGACATCTCGAGCGAAATCGGATGCGCCTCGGGCGTGCGGTCGACCTGCCGGTCATAGGCCCAGCCCAGCAGGACAAGCCCGCCCAGGGCATCGCCCCAACCGGCCTGATCGATGAAGCCCGCCGCTGCGCCCTGCGTTGACTGGGCGGCGATACCCGTCGCCACGGCTTTTGCGCCGGCTTCCGGAACTCCTCGCTCCCGCGGCATGCGCCTCTCCTCGATACGCCGACATCTTTGCCGCCGGTCGTCCT
>CAXTJY010000199.1:0-7087 GCA_964244395.1 uncultured Rhodovarius sp. | reverse complement strand
CGGCTTGCCGGCGCCGCGATAGGCATCGACCGGCACCGTGTTGGTGAACACCGCCTTCACCTGGGCGTAGATCGTCGGAGTCTGGTAGCAGCCGGCCAGCAGCGTGGCGTAGAGATAGGTCGGAACCGAGGTGGCGAAGGTGCTGAGGTATGCGCCCATATTGGCCTGGGTGACGACGCGCAGACCCAGGAAGGTGCCGGCCTCGTCCAGCGCCAGCTCGGCCTGGGTGATGTGGTCGCGCCCATGCGCATCGGTGCAGAAGGCCTCGGTGCGGTCGGCGGTCCATTTCACCGGGCGGTGCACGCGGGCCGCGGCCCAGGTAACCGCTGCCTCCTCGATGTAGTGGAAGATCTTGCTGCCGAAGCCGCCGCCGACATCGGGCGCCACCACGCGCAGCTTGGATTCCGGGATGTTCAGCACGAAGGCGCCCATCAGCAGACGTATGACGTGCGGGTTCTGGCTGGTGGTATAGAGGGTGTGCTCGTCCGTCGTCGGGTCGTAGTCGCCGATGGCGGCGCGCGGCTCCATGGCGTTGGGGATGAGGCGCTGATTGACCAGCTCGAACTTCACCACATGCTTCGCGCTGGAAAAGGCCGCGTCGGTCGTGGCCTTATCGCCGATATGCCAGTCGTAGCAGATGTTGGAGGGGATATCGTCATGCACCGCCGGTGCGCCCGGCGCCTGGGCCTGGGTCATGTCGGCGGCGGCCGCCAGCACGTCGTAGTCCAGGATGATCGCCTCGGCTGCGTCGCGCGCCTGCTGGCGGGTCTCCGCCACCACCAACGCCACCGCATCGCCCACGAAGCGCACCTTGCCCTGCGCGAGGACGGGATGCTTGGGCTCCGCCATCGGCGTGCCGTCCTTGTTATGGATCTGCCAGCCGCAGGGAACCCCGCCGATATCGGGCATGTCCTCGCCGGTGAAGATGGCAACGACGCCGGGCATCGCGCGCGCGGCGGCACGGTCAATGGAGCCGATGCGGGCATGCGGGTGTGGGCTGCGGAGGAACCAGGCGTAAGTCTGGCCGGGCCGGTTGATGTCGTCGGTGTAGCGGCCCCGGCCTGAGAGAAAGCGCAAATCCTCCTTGCGCTTCACGCTGGCGCCGATGCCCTCGAAGGGGACCACTGCGTTCATGTCCATCCGCTCCCTTGGGCGCCGTCTTGTTGACGGCTTTTCCCGGTCTCCGACGTTGCCGGTGCGATGCCGACAGATGGCCGCCGACCGAACCGGGCGCGCCGACGATACGACGCGCGCGATGCTCCCCCACCCGTCCGGGCGGGGTTTACTCGGCCGCCGCAGCCACCGTGGCACTGTGACCCAGGATCACCGGCGCCGCGGCGGCGATCGCCTTTACGATGTTGTGGTAGCCGGTGCAGCGGCACAGATTGCCTTCCAGCCCCTCGCGGATCTCCTTCTCGGAAATGCCGTCAGGATGCTTCTTCACCAGGTCGATGGCGCTCATCACCATCCCCGGCGTGCAGAAGCCGCATTGCAGCGCGTGGTATTCGCGAAACGCCTCCTGCATCGGATGCAGCGTGCCGTCGGCCGCGGCCAGGCCCTCGATGGTGAGTACATCGGCGCCCTGGCACATCACGGCGAGCGTAGTGCAGGCCTTCACCGATTCACCGTCGATATGGACGACGCAGGCGCCGCACTGGCTGGTGTCGCAGCCGACATGGGTGCCGGTGAGGCGCAGCTTCTCGCGCAGCAGCTCGACGAGGAGGGTGCGGCCCTCCACCTCGACGCTGTGCTGCTTGCCGTTCACCGTGAGTGTGACTTGCGGCATGTGGTGCCTCTCCCGTCATTCAATGCTGTTGGTGTGAGGGTTGCTGGAAGGGGGCGGGGCGTCAAGCCGGCGCAACAACCGGATGGTCTTTCTGCGATCCTCAGCCAAGGATGCAGCGGGTAAACTTATATCCCGCCGTCCCAGGCGCACAGGTCCTCAGGCGTGAGGCGACGCAGGCTGCTCGATCACCAGGCGTTTTCCGCGTGTCAGCAGCATGAGCACGCCCATAACCGGAACACCCAGCAGCCAAACCGTCCAAAGCAGGCCCAACACGCCTGCGCCAAACAGCAACGCGCCGCCCGCGACCTCCTCATCCTCGGAAAACACGTAGCGCGGCAGCCCCGCGCAGGTCGCCATCATCAGGACCGGCGGCACCAGCAGCACCAACCAGAACAGCACCTTCACGAATTTGCCCAGCGGCCCGCGCGGCTCGCGCGCCTCGAAGCGGATGGTCTCAGGCGGCACGGAACGCCATCGGCCCCGCCTTGTTCAGCAGCGGATTTTCCGCATCAGGCAGATCATGCAGGTGGCACGCTGCCAGGTGCCCATCCCCGGTCGCGACCAACGCCGGCTCCTCCTTGCGGCATCGATCGAACGCATACGGGCAGCGCGTGTGGAAGCGGCAACCAGGCGGCGGCCGGATCGGGCTGGGCACGTCGCCCTTCAGGATCACCCGGTCGCGCGCCGCCCCCGGCTCCATCACCGGCACCGCGCTCAGCAGCGCCTCGGTGTAGGGGTGCCGCGGGGTGGCAAACAGGTCGCGCTTATTCGCCACCTCCACGATCTTGCCCAGGTACATCACCGCCACGCGATGCGTCATGTGCTCGACGATGGCGAGGTCGTGGCTGATAAACAGCATCGCCAGCCCGAGTTCCGACTGCAGATCCTGGAGCAAATTGACGATCTGCGCCTTCACCGACACGTCGAGCGCGGAGACGGCCTCGTCGCACACGATCACATCCGGCTCCGCCGCCAGGGCGCGCGCGATGCAGATGCGCTGGCGCTGCCCGCCGGAGAATTCATGCGGCCAGCGGTTCACCGCATCTCGCGGCAGCCGCACCTTGTCCATCAATTCGGCGACGCGCCGATCCACATCCGCGGAATTTGTCGCCAGGCCGAAATTGGTGATGGGTTCGGCCAGGATGTCGCGCACCTTCATGCGCGGATTCAATGAACTGAACGGGTCCTGGAACACGACCTGGATCTTCCGCCGCAGGGGGCGGAGCGAGGCGGCCGGCATGTCGTCGATCCGCTTGCCATCCAGCACGACTTGCCCCGCCGTCAGTGGGAACAGCCGCAGCACCGCCTTGCCCACGGTCGATTTGCCGCAGCCGGATTCACCCACCAGCGACAGGGTCTCACCCTTGTCGATATGGAAGGACACGCCATCGACCGCATAAACCTGCCCCACCGTCGTGCCGAACAGCCCGCCCTTGAGCGGGAAGTGCTTCTTGATGTCGGAAACCTGCAGGACGGGATTCATGCCGCGACCAGCTCCCGCTCGGCGTAGTGGCAGGCGGCGATGTGGCCTGGCACCTTCTCTTCCAGTCCGGGGACCACCTGTCGGCACAGATCGGTCGCGTATTGGCAGCGGGATGCGAAGACGCATCCCTCCAGCTTGCGCTTCAAACTCGGGACCAGCCCGGGGATTTCGGCCAGCCGCGTCGCCTCGCCGGTGAGCGACGAACCCAGCTTCGGCACCGACCCGAGCAGCCCCTGGGTGTAGGGGTGCCGCGGCTTGGCGAAGAGCTGCTGCACCGTCGCCTCCTCGACCTTGCGACCGGCGTACATGACGATGACCCGCTCAGCGACTTCGGCGACCACGCCCAAATCATGCGTGATGAGGACGATGGCGGCGCCTACGCGGTGCTTGAGGTCGCGCATCAGGTCAAGAATTTGCGCCTGGATGGTGACGTCCAGCGCCGTGGTCGGCTCATCGGCGATCAACAGTTGGGGGTTGCAGGCCAGGGCTATGGCGATCATCACCCGCTGCCGCATGCCGCCGCTGAGCTGGTGCGGATACTCCCGCACCCGCCGCCTCGCCTCGGGGATGCCGACCAGCTCCAGCATTTCGATGGCCTTTTCCTCGGCCTGGTGCGCCGAAAGGCCCTGATGCAACCGCAAGGTCTCGCCGATCTGCCGCCCCACAGTCAGCACCGGGTTCAACGAAGTCATCGGCTCCTGGAAAATCATGGAAATGCTGTTGCCGCGGATCGCCCGCATTTCGCGGTCGCTCAGCTTCAGCAGGTCCTTGCCGTGAAACTTGATGGCCCCCGCGATCTTACCCGGCGGTTCCGGGATCAGGCGCAGGATGGACATGGCGGTGACCGACTTGCCGCAGCCGCTCTCGCCGACGATGGCCAGTGTCTCGCCGGCGTTCACGTGGAAGGACACGCCATCCACCGCCCGGTTCACCCCATCCATTGTGGCGAAATGCGTCTGCAGCTGTTCGACGGAAAGCAGCGGTTCGGGCATCAGAGCTTCTTCGCCAGTCGCGGGTCGATGGCGTCGCGCAGCCCGTCGCCCAGCAGGTTTACCGCCAGCACGGTGATCGACAGGAACACCGCCGGGAAAAACACGATGTACGGCTTCACCTGCCACAACGCCCGGCCCTCGGCCATGATGTTGCCCCAGCTCGGGATGATCGGCGGCGTGCCGGCGCCGATGAAGGACAGGATCGCCTCGGTGATCATGGCCGCCGCGCAGATATAGGTCGCCTGCACCGTCAGCGGCGCCAGCGTATTGGGCAGGATGTGGCGCCACATGATCATCAGCGTGCCGGTGCCCGAGGCCACGGCGGCATCGACATAGGGCTGCTCACGCAGGCTCAGCACCACGCCGCGCACCAGACGCGTCACGCGCGGGATCTCCGCGATGGTGATGGCCAGGATCACGTTCTGCACCGAGCCGCGAGTCAGCGCCATCAGCGCGATGGCCAACAGGATCGGCGGAATGCTCATCATGCCGTCCATGATGCGCATCACGATGCTGTCGGCCAGCCGGATGAAGCCGGCGAACAGGCCGATGGCCAGGCCAATGGCGCTGGCGCACAGCGCCACCGAGAAGCCGACCAGCATCGACACCCGGGCGCCGTACAGCACCCGCGAATACACATCGCGCCCCAACATGTCGGAGCCGAACCAGAACTGCGCGCCGGGCTCGCGCGTGCGGAGCGCGGGGGCCAGCGATGTCGGGTCCTTGGTCCACAGGAAGGGGGCGAACACGGCCACGAACAGCATCAGCAGCAACAGCCCGCCGCCGATGGCGACGGTGGGGTAGCGCCGCAGAAAACCCCAGAAGCCGCGCCGGGCACGGATCGGCGGCAACACGTCCGGCATCGGCTGAGCGATGGCGAGCCCGGCGGGGATCGCAATGGTGGCTCCATCAGGCATCGGGGGCGGCCTCCATCAATACCTGATCCTCGGGTCGAAGACGGTGTAGAGCAGGTCGATCCCCAGATTGACCAGCACATAGACGAAGCTGAACAGCAGCACGACGCCCTGGATGACCGGGTAGTCGCGCCGCAGGATGGCATCGACGGTGAGCCGGCCCAGGCCGGGGATGGCGAAGACGCTCTCGGTCACCACCGCGCCGCCGATCAACAGCGCGATGCCGATGCCGATGACGGTGACGATGGGCACCGCGGCGTTCTTCAGCGCGTGCACGAACAGCACGGTGCGCTGCCCCGCGCCCTTGGCGCGGGCGGTTCGGATGTAGTCCTGCTGCAGCACCTCCAGCATGGTGGCGCGGGTGATGCGGGCGATCAGCGCGATGTAGACGCCGCCGAGCGCGATGGCGGGCAGGATCAGGTTTTCCAGCCAGGGAAACAGCCCCTCCCGGAACGGCGTGTAGCCCTGCACCGGCAGCCAATCCAGCTCCAACGCGAAGACATAGGCCAGCAGGTAACCGACGACGAAGACAGGGATGGAGAAGCCCAGCACGGCGAACCCCATCACCGCCCGGTCGATCCAGGTGCCCTGCTTCCAGGCCGCCACCACACCCATGGGGATGGCGATGGAAACCGCGAGGATCAGCGTCACTACCATCAGGGATAAGGTGGGCTCGATGCGCTGTTCGATCATGCGGGCGACCGGCAGGTTGGTGAAGATCGACACGCCAAGGTCGCCCTGCAGGATCCGGAACACCCATTCGGAGAAGCGGACGAGGTAGGGCCGATCCAGCCCCAGCGATGCCCGGATCCGCTCCACGTCATCCGGCGTCGCCTGGTCGCCGGCAATGACCGCAGCCGGGTCGCCTGGGGCCAGGTAGAGGAGTGAGAAAACGAAGAGTGCGACGAAGGCCATGACCGGGATGGTGGCCAGGACGCGGCGGATGACATAAGCCCACATCGGCTAGCGCACCCGGTGGTGCGGAGGTGACGCGAGCGCCTCTCGCCGGGGAGATGGCCGGGTCAAGCCCGGCCATGAAGAGGAAGCCCAACCCGGCCCCGACTCACACCCGTCATGCCCGGGTTTCACCCGGGCAACTCCCAAGGACGGCGCCGGCATCCTCACGACTTCGAAACGCCCCAGAAGAAGGGCAGCGGGCCTTTTACCACGCCACTCACATTGCGGCGCCAAGCCTGATAGCTCTTGAAGAAACCGGTCGGCGCGTAGAGCACGTTCTCAACCGCCTCACGATTGATCTTGTCCATAGCCGCCTTCTCTGTCTCCGGTGTCGGCGCGTCGTACCATTCGGTGATTCCGGCCTCCACCGAGGGAATGGTGGGCCAGCCGAACCAGGCACCGTCGCCCTGGGCACGCAGTGCGTTGTAGCCGGCCGGGTTCACACAGTCCGCACCCGCATGCCAGGTGTGGAACATGCTCCAGCCGCCCTGCCCCGGCGGGTTGCGCACGGCGCGACGCTGGCCGACGGTGCCCCAGTCGGTCGCGACGAAATCGACGTTCATGCCCAGCCGGCGCAACACGTCGGCCGTCACGTCGCCCATCGGCTTGAGCAGCGGCTGGTCCTGGCCCACCAGGCAAGTCACCGGCTCATTGGCATAGCCGCTGCTGGCCAGGTGGCGCTTGGCCGCGTCCATATTCGGCGCCTTCATCACTTCACCGCCAGCCTCGGTATAGTTCGGAGTGCCGGGGGTGAAGAAGCCGCCCATTACGCTCCACAGCGCGGTATCGCTGCCAACCACCGCGCGCATGTAGTCTTCCTGGCTCAGCGCCATCAGCACCGCCTGGCGAACCTTCACATTGTTGAACGGCGGGTGCAGGTGGTTCATCCGGAAGCTGCCGATATTCCCCAGCGGGTCGGCGATGTCGACCAGGATGTTCCGGTTGCGGCGCAGCA
>CAXTJY010000198.1:940-7092 GCA_964244395.1 uncultured Rhodovarius sp. | reverse complement strand
CTACCCGCTGCGCCGCATGGGCCTGCCGAAGGCCGAGATCGAGGCCCGGCTGGAACGCCTCTCAGCCGATTTCCGGGTGCGGTTCGACCTCCATCGCTATCCCTACGAGCTGTCCGGCGGGCAGCAGCAGCTCGTCTCCGTCATGCGCGCGCTCGCGGTCGAGCCGGAGGTGCTGCTGCTGGACGAGCCGTTCTCGGCGCTCGACCGCAACCTGCGCGCGGAGATGCAGATCGAATTGAAGGACATCCAGCGCAGGCTGGGCGTGACCACCATCTTCGTCACCCACGACCAGGGCGAGGCGATGTCGATGTCCGACCGCGTGGCGGTGATGTCGGAGGGGCGCATCCTGCAGCTGGACACGCCGGAGGGTATTTATCGACGGCCGGCGCATCCTTTCGTGGCGGGCTTCGTCGGCGACGCGACGGTGCTGTCGGGGCGGCTGCTGGGCCGGGACGGCGACCAAGCGCGGGTGGAGGCGGCGGGCCTCGCCCTGTCGGTGCCAGCGGCGCCGCTGGGCGATCTCGCGGTGGGCGCGCCCGTGGCCATCTATCTGCGGCCCGAGCATCTGACGGCCACCGATGACGATGCGGCGCTGACCGGCACCGTCGTCAGCCGCGCCTATCTGGGCGACCGGGCCGAGTTGGTGGTGCAATGCGAGGGCGCCGGGCGCATCCTGCTGCGGGTGCCGGGGGTGGCGGCGCTGTCGCGCTGGCCGGTCGGTGGCCGCATCGGCATCAGCCTGGCGGGGGCGGAGCCGGTGGCGTTTCCGGGGTAGCAGTCCCGGCGCCGCGTCGCAGCTCCGGTTGCTCAGGGAGCAGCGAAGCGGACCCCGAAGCCCCCGTCATGCGCGGGCCTGACCGCGCATCCCGCGGGCGCCGGAAGCAGAAGGCGGCCGCGTCGAGCCCGGCCATGACGGCGCCGTGGCGGCCTCTCAAAATCCCGGCGCGGTGTCGGCATCCATGGCGCGGGCGATATAGGCGGCCTGCTGCGGCGCGTAGCGCGTCCACAGCCGCCGCAACTCCGCCACCGGCTCGTCATGCCAATCCACCCGCAGATCGACGACCGGCCAGTCATGTCGCTCGGCCATCAGCAGGCCGGCGCCGCGCTCATCCTCGAATTCGCCGCCGGCTTCCAGCCCTGCTTCCAGGGCCAGCATCAGGCGTTCCGCCAGCGCGGCGCCGTGGCTGGCGGCGAAGGAATCCACCATGGCCTGCGGCACCGCCGTGTTGGCCAGCAAATTGCCCAGCGCGACGCAATCCGGCCCTGTCGCCGCCGCGTGTTCCGGCATCGCCTTGTCGCCGGAGAACCAGGCCGTGCCGCCCATCCGGTCCACCACCGCGACCTGCCGGTGCGCCACGCCGCGGGTCGATTTCAGCAGCAGCTCCAGCACCGCCCCAGCCCCCAGCCCCTGCCGCAGCAGGGCCAGCCCCTGCGGCCCCAAGGCGGGGTCGGAGAGGTTCTGCGTCGCCACCGCGCCCAGCGGCCCTGCCCAGGCGCAGCGCGCCGCGGTGGCGATGGAGGAGGAGGTGACGATGGTGCCGAAGGCACCGCTCACGGCGCAGCGGGCGGTCAGGGAATAGGTCATGCGCGGGAGGATAGCCGCCGCCCGCCTTCGTCATCCAGCCATCGCCGCACCTGTCTTCGCACCCATTCGGCGTCGTCCGGCAGGCCGTTGGGGTTGCCGGCGCGGTGGCCGTTGATGCTGGGGATGGGATGGAGTTCGGCGTGGCGGAGGTGGGGCAGCTCGGCTTCGTTGTCAGCGGTGCGGAAATACAGGTCGGTCGCGCCCGGCAACAGCAGGGTGCGGGCCTGGACGGCGCCCAGCGCGGCGGGGAGGTCGTGGTGGTAGAGGGGGTTGGCGCTGATATCCCCAGCATCCCAGCACTTTGCCTGGGCGTAGAGGTTGGCGGCGGAGCGGATCAGCCAGCGGGCTTCCCACTGGTTGCGGAGGAAGGCTTCCAGGTCCGGTTCGGCGGCCAGGTGCCGCCCGGCGCGGTAAAAATCCTGGCTGAGCGCCCAGCCGGCATAGATCCGGGCGAAGGCGCGCAGCGCGGCAGTGGGTTCCGCGGAGAAGCGGCCGTGGCCGATGTACTCCGGGGCGGCTTCGAGGATGGCGAGGAGCCCGCGCAGAAACACCTGGTTGTGGACGGCGGTGCGGGCGCTGCCGCAGAGGACGATGATGCGCTCGACCGTGGCGGGGAAGACGGCGGCGTAGTGGTAGGCCTGCTGCGCGCCCATCGACCAGCCATAGACGCAAGCCAGGCGCTCGATGCCGAACTGCTCGGACAAAAGCCGGCGTTGGGCGTGCACATTGTCCCAGGCGGTGACCAGGGGCGGGTAGTCCGGCGTGTTGGAGGGGCTGCTGGACAGGCCGTTGCCGAACATGTCGGGCTGGATGATGAACCAGCGGGTGGGATCGAGGATGCCGTCGGGGCCGATGAGCCATTCCAGCTCCGGCGACTGGGCGGAGTAGCTGGTGGGGTAGAGGATGGCGTTGTCGCGGGTGGGCGAGAGGGTGCCATGGGTGCGCCAGCACAGCCGGGCGTCGGGCAGGGTGGTGCCGGCCAGGAGGGGGAAGTCGCCGAGGGCGAGGGTGCCGTGTTCGCGGGGCCAGTCCATGCGCGTGGTTCCTTGGGCGGGGCGCGGCAGGATTGGCATGGCAGGGGAGTGGTGGCGAGCGGGGGCGCGACGGCGTTGTACCGGTGGCGCTCTGCCGGAGCCTCGCAGGCGACGATGTGTAGCGGGGTATTAATGGCTTCGGTTGACAGGTAAAGTATAAAATCCTATGAAAAGTGGCTGCCGCTGTTTGACAACCGCATCCACCACCATCAATCCTCGCGCATTGTGGGGACGAGCAGGCGCTTCTCCCTTCGCGTAGCAATTTGTCCCTATAGGTGGCGCAAGGGATTAGACGGATTTCCTTTGCGACATGATCCCGGCCTCCTCACGGGTCGCCACCCCGGCCCGGGCGGGCTACCGGGGGCGATGAGCAGCGCCGATCACGCCTTTTGTCCGCAATCATCGCTTTCGGCGGTTTACCTGGCCGCGGAGGGCTTCGAGGCCGATCTGGGCGTCGAGCTGGAACGCCGTGGCCGCACCCCTCGCTGGCACGGCCGCCTGGCGCTGACCGATACGCCCCCCATCCACGCCGCCTGGGCGCTGGAATGCTGGACGGCGCCCGTCCAGCTGCCCGCCCCGTCGGTGAAGGCGGGGGCGGACGCGTTGCGGGCTATCCAGCGCAACTGGGCGTTGTTGCCCACCGTCCATCACCGCCGCGCCGCGCTGATTGGGGCCCGGCTGCCGCCGGTGAAGGCCCGGCCGCTGATCTTTCCTGAGCCGGCGCCGACCGGGCATCTCGGCGGCTGGACCATGCTGGATGCCGGCACCATCCTGGCCTCGCCCACCAAGACCAGCCCCTTCGTCAACGGCACGCCTGTTTTCGTGGAGGATCGCGAAGGGCCGCCGTCACGCGCCTATCTCAAGCTATGGGAGGGGCTGACCCGGGTGGGGCGCATGCCGGGGCCGGGGGACGAATGCCTCGATCTGGGCGCCGCGCCGGGCGGCTGGAGCTGGGTCCTGGCCCGGCTCGGCGCCGCCGTCACGGCGGTGGACAAGTCGCCGCTGGACCCCGCCGTCACCGCCATGCCCGGCGTGACCTGGCTGGGCGAGAGCGCCTTCGGGCTGGAGCCCCGCCCCGTCGACTGGCTGTTCTCCGACATCATCTGCTACCCGGAGCGGCTGCTGGGGCTGGTCGAACGCTGGATGGCCGCCGGCGCCCGCAATATCGTCTGCACCCTGAAATTTCAGGGCGAGACCGACCATGCCATCGCGGAAAGGTTTGCCGCCATCCCGGGCAGCGTGTTGTTCCACCTCAGCCACAACAAGCACGAGCTGACCTTCGCCCGGTTGTCCGCCGATGGAAGCGGGGGCTAGACATGCCCATGCCCCCCCAACCGCTGCGCATCGCCCCCAGCCTGCTCGCCGCCGACTTCACCCGCCTGGGCGAGGAAGTCCGCGGCATCGAGGCCGCCGGCGCCGATTGGCTGCATCTCGACATCATGGACGGGCATTTCGTGCCCAACATCAGCTTCGGCCCGGCGCTGGTGAAGGCGCTGCGGCCGAAGACCCGGATGTTCTTCGACGTGCATCTGATGATCGCGCCGGTGGACCCGTATATCGAGGCCTTCGTGGCCGCCGGCGCCGACCTGATCTCACTGCACCCGGAGGCGGGGCCGCATCTGCACCGCACGCTGCAGAGCATCAAGCGGCTGGGCCGGCAATGCGGCGTGGTGCTGAACCCCGGCACGCCGGCATCGGCGGTGGAGCCGGTGCTGGACCTGATCGACCTCATCCAGGTCATGACGGTGAACCCGGGCTTCGGCGGCCAGAGCTTCCTGGAAAGCCAGCTGCCCAAGATCGCGGCGTTGCGGGCGATGATCGACCGAAGCGGCCGGGCCATCGCGCTGGAGGTGGATGGTGGCGTCACGCCCGCCACCGCGCCACACTGCCTGGCGGCGGGGGCGGACGTGCTGGTGGCCGGCACGGCGGTGTTCGGCGCCAGGGATTACGCGGCGGCGATCGCGGCGCTGAGGGGGACACCATGCCAGACCTGATCCGCGGCGCGAAACGCTGGATAGCCGGCCTCAAGCCGGTGCGGGTGCCGGACGCGCCGTCGCGCAGCTTCAAGGATCTGTGGCCGGGCGATGCTTCGCGCGGGCAGCGGCTTGTGGCCGGCGAGTTGGAGGTGCTGGGCTCGTCCCGCCCGCTGGAGCCCCGCATGCCGGAGAGCGCGGGGACCGGCTGGGCGCCCGGCGATGGCCCACTGCTGTGGCGGGCCGCGGCGCACGGCTTCGGCTGGCTGCGCGATCTGCGGGCACTGGGCACCGACGCGGCGCGGGTGCGGGGCCGCGACCTGGCGCATGACTGGCTGGAGCACGGCGCCGGCCAGGACCTGGCGCAGGCGCCGGAGGTGGCAGGCCAGCGCATCTCGGCCTGGCTTGGCCACTGGGATTTCCTGGCGGCCACTGCCGATGACGGCTTTCGCAAGGCCTTGCTGACCAGGCTGGCGCAGGATGGCCGTGCCGTCGTCTCCGGCCTGCCGGCGGAGGCGGCGCATCGCGGCGCGCTGGTGGTGATGAAGGCGTCCATCGCCGCCGCCGTCGCGCTGCAGGAGGAGGGTTGGCTGAACCGGGCGCTGCGGCTGCTGCCCGGTGAATTGGAACGGCAGTTCTACCCCGATGGCGGTCATGTCGAGCGCAGCCCGGCGCAGCAGTTGCTGGCGGTGCAGGATCTGATCGAGATCCGCAACCTGCTGCATGGGGCGGAGGTGAACGCGCCCGCCCAGCTGGCCATGGTGCTGGAGCGGGCGTGCCAGGCGCTGCGCTTCTACCGGCACCAGGACGGGGCGCTGGCGCTGTTCAACGGCACGCGGGAGGAGCCGGCGACGCTCGTCGACCTGGTGCTGCATCACGGCCAGGCGCGGGGCCGCGCGCCGATGTTGCTGCAGGACACTGGCTTCCACCGCATGCAGGGCAGCCGCACCCTGGTGATCGTGGATTGCGGGGCGCCGGCGGCCGGCCGCGCGCCCGACCTGACCACCGGCATGCCGCGCGCCGGCGACCGCTTCAGCCATGCCGGCACGCTGAGCTTCGAGCTGAGCGTGGGCCGCGACCGGCTGATCGTGAACTGCGGCGCCTCGCCCGCCGCCGACACGGTGTGGCGTGACGCGCTGCGCGCCACGGCGGCGCACTCCACGCTCACCCTGGCCGACACCAACAGCAGCGAGCTGAAGGAGGAAGGCCTGGGCCGGCGGCCGGAGCGGGTGGGCGTGGACCGGCAGGAGCAGGACCACGCGCACTGGCTGGAGGTGACGCATGACGGCTGGCGCCGGCCGTTCGGGGCCATCCATCGCCGCACGCTGTACCTGGCCGAGGGTGGCGACGACCTGCGGGGTGAGGATGTGGTGGAACTGCCCGGCGGCGTCACCGAGACGCTGAGCTGGGTGGTGCGCTTCCACCTGCACCCCGGCGTCACCGCCAGCCTGGTAGAAGATGAGAGCGCGGTGCTGATGCGGCTGCCCGAGGTGGCGGGCGCCGCGGTGGTGGGGGTGCCCGACCCGACGTGGGGCGAGACGGGCATCGGCTTCGTCCAGC
>CAXTJY010000198.1:541-930 GCA_964244395.1 uncultured Rhodovarius sp. | reverse complement strand
CATGGCTGGCAGCTGCGGGCGCGCGGCGCAAGAATCGTGCTGGAGGAAAGCGTGTACGCGGCGGCCGAGACGCGGCGGACCCAACAGGTGGTGCTGCATGCGGAGCCCGATGCGGAGGCGGTACGCTGGGCGATCAGCCGGGTGGTGCCGGCGGGGGCGGAGGCGCGGGCCTGAGGGCGGCGCCCTCGACTCCGGCGGTCAGCCGGGCGGCGGAGCCCAGCGGCTCAGCACGGCGCGCAGTGCGTCGTGCAGGTCGTCGGCGGTGAGGTAAGGTCCGGCTTCGCGCCCGGCCTCGCCATGCAGCCAGGCAGCCGCGCAGGCGGCCTCGAAGCCCGGCATGCCTTGCGCGAGCAGCCCGCCGATGATCCCCGCCAACACATCGCCGGAGC
>CAXTJY010000198.1:0-531 GCA_964244395.1 uncultured Rhodovarius sp. | reverse complement strand
GTGGCGTTGCGGTTGACGGCGAAGCGGCCGTCCGGCGCCGCGATGACGGTCTGCGCGCCTTTAAGCACGATGGTGGCGCCGCTGGCGGTGGCGGCGCGGGCACGCGCCACGCGGTCACCCTTCAGCGCCGGGAACATCCGGGCGAACTCCCCCTCATGCGGCGTCAGAACGTGATGCGGCGCCAGCGGTGGCAGTCCGCTGACCAGAGCATCGGCATCCAGCACGCAGGGTTTGCGCAGCATGGACAGGGTGGCCGCACGCGTCGCCTCCCCCACGCCGGCGGCGGGGCCGATGACGCAGGCGGTCACGCGCGGGTCCTCCACCATTGCTTCCAGCCGCCCCGCCTCGGCCAGCATGATGGCGGTGACGTGCGCGGCGTGAACGCGCAGCGCTGCGGGCTCGCCCAGCAGGGTGACCGCGCCGGCGCCTACCCGCAGGGCAGCGCGCGCCGAAAGCCGGGCCGCGCCTGTGGCAAACTCCGGCCCGCTCCACACCAGGCAGGCCCCGCGGCTGTATTTGTGGCCGGCCGGG
>CAXTJY010000197.1:0-7108 GCA_964244395.1 uncultured Rhodovarius sp. | reverse complement strand
CCGCATCGGCCATGGCGAAGCCGCGTAGCTGCTTGCCGAAGGCCGGCAGCGCCTCGCGGATCGCCGCCGTCGCGTAGTCCGGCAGGCAGCGCGCCAGGTCGGTCGGCGTCACGCCCGGCCGATAGCTGGGAGTGACGGCACCCAGCGACACCGAGGGCCGGCCGGCCAGGAAATCCTCCACCCGCTGGGCCGGCGCCGCGTAGTTGCCGCCGCCAGCCTCGAAGGCCCGGGCCTCCCAATGCCGCTGGAAGGCGATGCCCCCTAGCGGCCCGGCCGCCGGAAAGTCCGCCGGCGTGATGCCGACGACGATCCCCGCATTGGCATTGGACGCGGCGCGAGAATACTGGCTCATCCCATTGGTCACCAGCCGGCCGGGCTCGCTCGCGGCGGCCACCACCCGGCCGCCAGGACACATGCAGAAGCTGTACACGTCGCGGCCATTCGCCGCGTGATGCACCAGCTTGTAGTCGGCCGCGCCCAGCATAGGGTGGCCAGCCGCGTGGCCATAGCGGGCGACATCAATCAGCGTCTGCGGATGCTCGATGCGCAACCCGATGGACAGCGGCTTGGCCGCCATCGCCACATCAGCCGCGTGCAGCATCGCAAAGCTGTCGCGCGCGGAATGGCCCAGCGCGATCACCACGTGCCGGGCCGGCAGCTCGGTGCCGTCGCTCAGCCGCAGCCCGCGCACCCGGCGGTCGTCGTCCAGCAGCACGCCATCCATGCGGATGCCCCAGCGATACTCCCCGCCCAGCGCCTCGATCTCGGCCCGCATCCGCTCGACCATCGACACCAGGCGGAAGGTGCCGATATGCGGCCGCGCCACCCACAGAATCTCCTCCGGCGCGCCGGCCTTGACGAACTCGGTCAGCACTTTGCGGCCATGCAGCAGGGGGTCGCGGATCTGGGAATACAGCTTGCCGTCCGAAAAGGTACCGGCGCCGCCCTCGCCGAACTGCACGTTGGATTCCGGCTTCAGAACGTTTTGGCGCCACAGCCCCCAGGTGTCGCGGGTGCGCTGGCGGACGGGCTGCCCGCGCTCGATGATGATGGGGCGAAAGCCCATCTGCGCCAGCAAAAGCGCCGCGAAAATGCCGCATGGCCCGGTGCCGACGACGACGGGGCGCCCGGCCAGCGCCGCTGGAGCCTCCGCCACGAAGCGGTACCGCATGTCAGGCGCGGGGACGTTGCGGGGATGGCTGGGCGGTGGCGCTGCGGGGGTCACGTCCACGCTGTAAACCACGCGAATGTCGGACCGCTTGCGGGCATCAACCCCACGGCGGGCGACCTGCATCGTTAGCGGCGGCGCGCCCAAGCGTTCGGTGACGGCGGCCCGCAACGCCGCCTGATCATGGTCGAGCGGCAGGCGAATTTCGTGCAGGCGCAGCATGGCGCGGAGGTGGCACCGGCGGGGCGAGGGCGCAAGCGCGAAGCTGGTTAGGTTCGAATAGACCAGCGCCGCACCGCGTGTCGGCTGGTGAGCACCTTGAAACCGTCAATGAGCTCGCTGTTGAGCTGTCCGCGCGCCTGCATCCGGCAGGGCCGACCATGCCGCTCAGCATCCGGGCGCGCAGCGCGGGTGGAGCAGCCAGGCATCGGCGCGCTGGCCGCTCGGTTCTCGGAAAGAGATGGCGTCGGCGCCGCTTGGTCACACGAGCCGCCATTCCGCCTCACTGCAACTGCCAACCCGAATCCCGCACCACCGGCGCCCAGAACGCCGAGTCCCGCGCCACCCGCGCACCCAGTGCTTCGGCCGCGCCGGGGGAGGGTTCGAAAACGATACGGCGCATGCGCTCGACGATCTCGGGTTTGGCCAGGGCCGCGTTGATGGCGGTGGTGAACCGCGCGGCCTCCGCGGCCGGCAGCCCGGCCTGGCCGAACAGCCCCAGCCAGTAGTCCCACACGATGTCCAGCCCCTGCTCGGCGAAGCTTGGCACGCCGGGAAGCACCGCCTCCCGCCCCTGACCCAACACGCCGATCACCGCAAGGCGCCGGATTGGTGATGCTCCAGGAAGTCGCCCAGCGCGGTGCTGCCGGCGGCGACCTGGCCGCCCAGCATGTCCTGCACCAGGGGCGCCGAGCCCCGATACGGCACCGAACTCAGCGCCGCGCCAGCGCGCTGAGACAGCAGGAAATTGACGAATTGCGGCACGCTGCCGGGCGCCGGAATGCCGACATTGGCCCGTGCCGGATTGGCCCGCGCCCAAGCGAGAAATTCCTGCATGGTGTTCGCGGGCACGTCCCGCCCGACCGCGAAGCCGCCGGCATAGACGGCCACCATACCGAGCGGCCGGAAATCCGCCGCCTCATAGCCCGGCGCCCGGATGGTCAGCGGCAGCAACACCATGGAATGATCGGGGCTGAGCAGTACGGTGCGGCCATCCGCGGGCGCCTGGCGCAGCGCCTGGGCAGCCAGCTGGCCGCCGGCGCCGGGGCGGTTCTCGACCACCACTGCGCCAAATTCCTCTCTCCACTGCTCAGCCAACATGCGCGCCACGGCGTCGATGGTGCCGCCGGCGGGGAAGCCCACCAGGAGGCGCAGCGGGCCACGCGGCTGGGCCAGGGCGGGGGCAGCAAGCAGTGCCGGCAATGTACGACGAAGAAACATGCGCAATCCTTCTCAGCCAGCCTGCATCAACGGTACACCATAGCGCTGCGCCTGGACGTCGGCACTGACGAAGGTGGCGCCTTCGGCCGCCGCCTGGGCCAGCAGAAGATGGTCGAACGGGTCGCGATGGTCCGCCCTCCAGGGGAGAGACATCACGCGGATCACATGCGCGGCCGACACTTCAACCACTCGGAAGCCCTGCCGAACGCACAACGTGGCCAGCGCCGGCACATCCATGGCAAGCTTGCCAACCCGCACCTTCATGGCGACTTCCCAAAGCGAGACGGTGCTCACCATCACTTCGTTCGCCTCATCCTCGATGGCGTCGGCCACCGAGGCTTTCAGCCTTGGGTTGTCTTCGGCAAACCAGACCAGCACCTGGGTATCCAGCAGCAGCCTCACCGCCGGCGCGGCGCCGGCGGCTCCAGCGGGGCGTCGATCGAATCCCACACATCCTGTGGCGTGTCCTCCCAACCTTCATGAAAGGTGATCTGACCCTTCATGAAGCCCCGGCGGCGCCCTCCCGTCCGCACATACGGCACGATCCGCGCCACAGGTTCGCCGCGGGAAGTCACCACGATGGAAGCCCCGGCAGCGACCCTCTGCAGATGCTCAGCCAGATGCTCGCGCAGCTCCCGCACGCTAGCCTCCTCGCCAAACGGCTGCTGCACTTCCGCAAAGCCAGAAATCTTGGCCATTGGCCCAATCTCCGTTACACATTCTGTGTACGCAAGATCGGCGCACCATGCAAGCTCAATCCGTCGCCATCACTCGCACATAACTCCCCGGCGCGTCCTCGATCGCCGGAAGCCCGCCCTCTCCGGGCACCCGCGCCTCGACCATCACGCGGTCCTGCGCGGTGATCCAACGCTGCCAGTCCGGCCACCAGCTGCCGGCCAGTTCCGTCGCGCCGGCGAACCATTCATCCGCCGTCGGCGGCAGCGCCTCGTTCACCCAGTGGCTGTACTTGCCGCCCTCCGGCGGGTTGACCACGCCGGCAATGTGGCCGCTCGCCGCCAGCACGAAGCGCACCGGGCCCTTGTACAACTGGGTGCCGCGATAGGTGCTCTTCCAAGGCGCGATGTGGTCTTCCCGCGTTGAGACCAGGTAGCTCGGCACTTTGATCTTTCGCAGGTCGATCCGCGTACCCAACAGCTCGATCTGGCCCTGGCACAAATCGTTCTGCTGGTACATCCGCCGCAGGTAGAAGCTGTGCATCTTGGCCGGCATGCGGGTGCTGTCATCGTTCCAATACAGCAGGTCGAACGGAAACGGCTCCTGCCCCATCAGGTAGTTGTTCACCACAAAGGACCAGATCAGGTCGTTGGCGCGGAGCATGTTGAAGGTCGTCGCCATCTCGCGGCCGTTGAGGAAGCCGGTCTTCTCCATCCGCTCCTCCAGGCCCTTCAACTGCTCCTCATCGATGAAGACACCGAGTTCGCCGGCTTCCTCGAAGTCAGTCATGGTGACGAAATAGGTCGCCGTCTTGATCCGATTGTCCTTCTTCGCGGTCATGTAGGCCAGCGTGGTGGCCAGCAGCGTGCCGCCCAGACAGTAGCCGATGGCGTTGACGTTTCTTTCGCCAGTCGCGCGCTCGATCGCGTCCAAAGCCGCAAGCACGCCCTCAGTCATGTAGGAGTCGAAGCCCTTCTCGGCCAGTCGCTCATCGGGGTTGACCCAGCTGGCCACGAACACCGTATGCCCCTGCTCCACCGCCCAGCGAATCAGGCTGTTCTTCGGCCGCAGATCGAGGATGTAGAATTTGTTGATCCAGGGCGGGAAGATCACCAGCGGCCGCTTCAGCACCTCAGGCGTGCTGGGAGCATATTGGATGAGCTGCATCAGGTCGTTCTGAAAGACGACCTTGCCAGGCGTGACGGCGATGTTCTCCCCCACCTTGAACTTGCTATCGTCCGTCATCTTGATGCGCAGCTTGCCCTTGCCCCGCTCCAGGTCGGACAGCAGGTTCGTCAGCCCCTTCAACAGGTTGGCACCGCCCGTCTCCGCCGTGCGGCGCAGCACCTCTGGGTTGGTCATCACAAAGTTGGCCGGGCTCATCGCATCGACGAACTGCCGCGTGTAGAAGTCCACCTTCTGCGCCGTCTTCGCGTCCAGCCCCTCCGCGCCGTGGACCACCGACGTGAAGTAGCGGCTGCTGAGCAGGTAGGACTGGCGGATGAAGTCGAAGACCTCGTTCTCCCTCCACGCCTCGTCCTTGAAGCGCCGGTCGCCCTTCGGCTCCTCAATCACCTGCGCGGCCTCGGTGCCGCCCATCATGCGCCGCGCGGTGTTGGACCACAGCGTCAGGTAGTCCTGCCAGAAGCCGATCTGCGCCTGCACCATCTGGGCCGGATTGGCCATCAGCCGCGCCGTCATCTCCATGAAGGCATGGCCGATATTCAGCGGGTCCGCCTTGCCGGAGCCTTCCGACTGCCGCTTGAGGAAGTCGCCCACGATCCGTTGCCCGCGCTCCGCGACCTCCGCCATTGTGCGGGTCACCAACGCCGGATCGGGCAGGCCGAAATGGATCGGTTCTTTGTCGTTCTTGTCGGCCATGGCGGTTCCCGGGTGTCCTTGCCGCCTCGCCCCTTTCAACCGGCCTCACATCCGGGCAAACCGGGCGTGCAGCAGGCGGAGCGCATGCGATGATGGCCTTACAAGGTAGAAAGCCAGGGGTGGCGGCACAAGCCGCGCAGGGCCTGCTTTTGCTCGGGCTGGCGGGATGCTCGACCGACCCGCAGCTGAACCCGGCGACGGCGTGGCGCGAGCTGACCGGGGCCAGCCTGGAATCGCGCCTGCCGCCGCCCGGACTGAACGATCCCGGGGGCAATCTCGGCATGGTGCCGCCGCGGCCGGACCGACCGGACCCGCGCTACCGCGCGACGCTCGATACGGCGTTGGCGGCAGACCGGGCGCAGTCGCGCGAGCCTTTGGGGCTTCGGGCGGGGCCGGCGCAGACATTTCCGGAACTGGCGCCGGGGCGGCCACCGCTGCCAGCCGCGCCACCACCGCCACCAGAGCTGGCGAGCGCGCCAGGGATTTCATGGACGGCGCCGCCGGTCATCACACCAGGGGCGGTGGCGCCCACACCAGGGGAGGTTCCGGCGCTGCCGACGCCGGATCTGCTGGGACCGGCTCCGCCACTGCGTTAAATATCCACAAGCCGGCACCCCGGGGGCCGATGCATTCCAGTTGCAGTGCGAGGAAATGCCCGTGCGTCCATCTTTGCCGACCATGCTTGCGATGTTGGTCGCCGTCCTGACGGGTTGCGCCGCTCCGTTGCTCAAGGAAGCCTTCGACCGCCAGCAATGTGGGACGACGCCAAGCGGCCTCGAGAAATGCACGTTTCCCGATGCGCAAAAGGATCCATCGCCCGGGGCCGCGACTTCCTGGCCAGATGCGCTTGCCCCCGGCGCAGCCCTTCCTCCAGTGGCCCTCCCAAGGCGTCTGCGCTAGACAGCCCGGATCGCCAACAACAACCAAAGTCCCATGCCCGAAGATTTCCACCGCATCCGCCGCCTGCCCCCTTACGTCTTCGCGGAAGTCAACGCCGCCAAGGCCAAGGCCCGAGCTTCGGCCGCGGACATCGTGGATCTCGGCATGGGCAACCCCGACAGCCCAACGCCCCCGCACATCGTGGCCAAACTGATCGAGGCGGTGCAGGACCCGCGCACCCATCGTTACAGCACATCCAAGGGCATCCCCGGTCTGCGCCGCGCCCAGGCGGCCTATTATGCCCGCCGCTTCGGTGTGAAGCTGGACCCGGAGACAGAGGTCGTCGCTACCCTCGGCAGCAAGGAGGGGCTGGCCAACCTGGCCCAGGCCATCTCCAGCCCCGGCGACACAATCCTGGTGCCCAATCCCAGCTACCCCATCCACCAGTTCGGCTTCATCATCGCCGGCGCGTCGGCCCGCACCATCCCCTACACGCCCGACGACGCCATGCTGCGCGCCATCGAGACGGCGGTGCGCCATTCCGTGCCCAAGCCCACCGCAGTCATCGTCAACTTCCCGTCCAACCCCACCGCCCTGCTCGCCAGCCGCGAGTTCTACAAGGAACTCGTCGCCCTCTGCCTGAAGCACGAACTCTTCATCCTCAGCGACCTCGCCTATGCCGAGCTGTATTTCGACGATGCCAACCCGCCCCCCTCCGTGCTGGAAATCCCCCGCGCCAAGGAAGTCACGGTCGAGTTCACCTCGATGTCCAAGACCTACAACATGCCCGGCTGGCGCATGGGCTTCGCCGTGGGCAACGCCCGCCTGATCTCCGCCCTGGCGCGGGTGAAGTCGTACCTCGATTACGGCGCTTTCACCCCCATCCAGGTCGCCGCCACCGCCGCCCTGAACGGCCCGCAGGATTGCGTGGCCGAGATGCGCACCCTCTACCGCGAACGCCGCGACGTCATGATCAGGGGCCTACGCGCCGCGGGCTGGGATGTGCCAAGCCCGGAGGGCTCGATGTTCGCCTGGGCACCGATCCCCGAGCGCTTTCGCCACCTG
>CAXTJY010000196.1:255-7137 GCA_964244395.1 uncultured Rhodovarius sp. | reverse complement strand
CACCCCCAACCCGCGCATCAGCGCCCAGGCGTTGGCCTTGGTGCCCTCGCTGGTCGCGAAGCCGGGCATGGTCAGCCCGATGATGTTGGACCGCGGCAGCCCCAGCCGATCCATCGTCCGCGCCGCCACGATCAGCGCCTGGGTCGAATCCAGGCCACCTGAGACGCCGATCACCAGCTTCTGCAGCCCCGTCGCCCGCAGCCGGGTGGCCAGGCCGCTGACCTGGATGTTCCAGGTCTCGAAACAATCCTCGTCCAGCCGCTCCGGCGCATCCGGCACATAGGGGAAGCGGGGGATGATCCGGCGCAGCGGCAGCTCGCCTTCGGGCGGGTCGAGCGCAAACTCCACCCGCCGAAACACCGCCGGTGCCGCCATCGCCCCGTCGCGGAAGGTGCCGACGCGCCGCCGTTCCTGCGCCAGCCGCTCGACGTCGATGTCCACGCTCAGCATCGAAGCGCCGCGGGCGAAGCGTGGTGCCTCGCCCAGCAGCTCGCCATATTCCAGCGCAAGCAGGTGCCCGTCCCAGGCCAGGTCGGTGGTGGATTCGCCCTGACCGGCGGCGGTGTAGAGGTAGGCGGCGATGGCCCGGCGGGATTGGGCGTCGCACAGCACCCGCCGGTCCGCCCCCTTGCCCACGGTGATCGGCGAGCCCGACATGTTGCACAGCACCGTGGCGCCGGCGAGCGCGCCGGCGATGCTGGGCGGGTTGGGTGCCCAGAGGTCCTCGCAGATCTCCACATGCGCCACGAAATCCGCGATGTCGGAGGCGGCGAACACCAGGTCGGTCCCGAACGGCGCCAGCTGGCCGGCCAGCCTGATCTCCCGCGTCGGCGCCGCCGCGGCCGGCGCGATCTGTCGCTTCTCGTAGAACTCCCGATAGTTCGGCAAAAAACTCTTCGGCACCACGCCCAACACCCGCCCGCGATGCAGCACCACGGCGCAGTTGAACACCGAATGGCCAAGCCGCAGCGGTGCGCCCAGCATGATCACCGGCCGCAGCGCTGCCGTCTCCCGCGCCACGGTGGCGACGGCCGTCTCCACCGCATCCAACATCGCCGCCTGCAGCAGCAGGTCCTCGGTCGAATAGCCGCACAGACCCATTTCCGGGAACAGCGCCAGCGCGGCGCCGTCCGCACCGGCCTGTCGCGCCATCTCGATGGTGGCCTCCGCATTGGCGCGCGGATGCGCCAGTGCGAGCACCGGCGCACACAAGGCGGCGCGCACGAAGCCATGACGGTACAGCGAGTGGAATGGGAGCGTCATGGAGCCATTTAGCCCGCATTCACCGCGCTGCCATCAGTCCGCGCGCAAACTGCAACCCGAAGGGGGCGCCGGATCGCTTCGCTCAGGCGGGTGTGACAGTCACGCGCACGCTCAGCATGGCCGCAGGCGCCTGCGCAGCCCCGCTACCAGCCCAGGTCGCAATCCCCTTGCGGCCGCTCCACATTGTCCGCGAAGGGCGTCAGGTCGCGGCTGAAGATCGAGGTGCACCATTCGATCTTGTTCACCGGCCCAGGCCCGTAGAAATCCAGCCGGTAGAATCCCGCCTCGCGCAGGAAGCGGTAGGCCCAGTTGTACTGCCAGCGGTCCGAATTATCGAACAGGATGAAGCCGCCCGGCTTCAGGCAGCGCGGCGCCAGGAAGGCCGTCAGGCAGCGCGCCATGCCGTCCACCACCACCACGTCGAAGGGCTCGTGGGTGGTGATCTCGGTGGCATAGGCCAGGAAGTCGTCGCAGGTCAGCCCGTGCATCAGGTTGTGGCCGGCATCGTGACTCAGCGGCAGCCCAGGGGCGGCGGCGTGGAACTCGGCCAGCAGGGCGGCCTCGCCGCCGGTTGCGCCTTGCTCGCGCACCAGCACCGACAGGTTGGGCACCTGGCGCGCCGCCACGCTTTCCGCCCAGCCGCGGTCATGCTCAACCGAGACGACCTCCGCCACCTCGCTTGCCCACCACAGCGACGAGGCGCCGCAGCCATGTTCGAACACCCGCATGTCGGGCCGCACGATCTTCCGCAGCTGCCGCAACGCCGGGTAGGTGATGTAGGGCACGAAGCCGGCCGCGTCGCGTGGCGTGCCGTCCAGGCTGTGCACCCAGCCCAGCTTGCCCAGGTAGCCCTGCGCGAACTGGTAGAGTTGGGCGTTGACGTGGGCATGGTCGGCGATGGCGTTCATGCCCGGCATCTTCGGCCGACTGGGGTTAACAGGCGGTTTGCGGCGGCGCGCCGGTGGGTGCCCGGGCCCGCGGCACACGGCCGTGTTGACAGGGAGGCCCGGCACCCGTCGCGGCTCAATCCCGGCCGCGCACGATCACAGCAACGGGCCCACCGCCATCCGGCCCCTGATGCTCGGCCCCGCCCGAGACGAACAGCTCCGTCCGCCCCACCGCGGCGGCGATGACGCCGCCCACCAGGGCGCGGGCGTGGCGCGTCGCATAGATGTCGCTGTCGTCGTTCATGATGTGCCGGGCGCCGCGGATGCGGCCATTGCCGCTGGGCTCCGCCTTGGCCAGCACCGCCACCACCCGCGCCTCCTCCGCGGCCGAAAGCTGCCCCACCGCCGCAAGCCCCGCGCCACGCAGCGCGGCCTGCACCGCGGCCAGGTCGATGCCGTCCGCCATCACCGCGTGCGCCATGCGCAGCGGGCCGCACCAGGCCGGCGAGTGGCCCAGCACCAGGATCTCGTTGCGGGTCAGCTCCACACCGGCCGAGGCGCTGGCCACGGTGGAAAATTTATCCGGGTTGGCGCCGATGTCGGCGTCCTCCACCGCCGCCACTTCGCCCAGCGCCAGCCCGACGCCAAGCGCCGAGGCGCCGCGCGACAGGCCCATGGAATGGTAGGTGTCGGCCGTCGCCACGCCTTGCCCGCGCGCAGCCGCCTCGGCGATGCGCTCGCTGGTCAACAGCGGGCATTTCACCTGCACGTAATGCACGTCGGTGATGCCGGCCTCTGCCATCGCGGCGCGCACCGCCGCCGCCGTGGCCTCCACTTGGGGCATCCGGCCGATCTCCTCCGGCAGGAACTCGCGGGTGAAGCCGGCGCCGATGGCCAGCGCCCCGCCGGGTCCATCGCCGGTGCCGACGGCGAAGACCAGGAAATGCGGCGATAGCCCACCCTCGGTGCCGCCGCTCATCACCATCGCCACATCGGGCCGGCCGCCGCGCCGCGCCAGCAGCGCCTCCAGCGAGCTCACCGCGTAGGCGCGGGTGAAGTCGTTGACGCAGCCATTGCCTTCCGTCTTGCCCAGAATGGCGACAACGGAGGCGGGTGGCAGCCCGGCGTCGAACAGCCCCGCCACCCCCGAGACATCGCCGGGGTGGCGCATGGGCACACGGTGCAGGATCGCTTCGCGCATCAGGGGTCTCCGGCCAAGGCATTCCACTGCCGGACCCCCACGCCCTCGGCAAGCGGCCGACAACCGGATCGCCGCCGCGTCGTTTCACCTCGACATAATCTCACGGAGCGGATCCATGGCGCACCCCGACGACAAGGCGTTCTTCGACGCCGTCAACATGACGCCTGCGGCGCTGGAAAAATGGCTGAAGACGGAGGAGAGCCAATCGGTCGGCATCACCAAGGACGGCGAAAGCGACTCGGTTGGCCACCAATCGGGCGAAAAGATCGTGACCATCCTGCGGAAGAAAAAGACCGACATCGACGATGCCGATCGCGCACACATGGGCAAGGTCGTGGGCTATGTGAACCGCCACATTAAGCAGGGGCCGAAGCAGGACATCGAGCATTCCCGCTGGCGCTACAGCCTGATGAACTGGGGCCACGACCCGTTGAAGACATAGCGTTGACCGGCTGGAGATGGCCGGCTCACGGCCGGCCATGACAATGGGGAGCCGGCCCTGGTCGACAGGGGCTACGCGGCCCTGATTTGCCCCAGGAAGCCATCCACCTTCCGCCGCAGCTCCGTCGCCTGGCCGCCCAGCACGCGCACCTGGCCGCCCAGACGCTCCGCCACCTGACCGGTTTGCGAAGCCGCGTCGCACACCGCGGCGATGCCCTGGCTCATGCCACCGGTGCCGGCAGAGGCCTCGCGGACGCTTTCTGCTATGCCCGCCGTGGCCAGCCCCTGCTGTTCGACCGTGGCGGCGATGGCCGCCGCCGCGCCGTTCATCTGTTCGATGGTCCGCGCCACCGCGGCGATCGCCTCGGCCACGCCCTTGGTCGCGCCCTGCACCGCGCTGATCTGGCTGGTGATGTCTTCCGTGGCGCGCGCGGTCTGCGCCGCCAGCGCCTTCACCTCGCTCGCCACCACCGCAAAGCCCTTGCCGGCCTCACCGGCACGCGCCGCCTCGATGGTCGCGTTCAGCGCCAGCAGGTTGGTTTGGCCCGCGATGTCGCTGATCAGCTTCACCACGTCGCCGATCTTCTGCACGTCGGTCACCAGCCCACCGACCACGCCGGTGGCGTCGCCCGCCTGCCGCGCCGCCGTTGCCGTCGCCTGGTTGGAGCGCTCGATCTGGGCGCCGATCTCGCGGATCGAGGCCGTCACGTTTTCCGCCGCCTGCGCCATGTCCTGCACCGAATGGTTGACGCCGCCCGAGCCGTCCGACGCAGACCGCGCCTCGGTCATCGCGGCCCGCGCCGCGGCCTGCAGTGCATCGGCGTCGCCGCCCATCTGCTGCACCGCCTGGCCCAGCGCGGCCACCACCTCCACCACCTCGGCCTCGAATTTCTGCGCCACCACCTGCATGGCGCCGCGGCGAGTCTCCTCCGCCTCGCGCGCGCCGTGGATGTCGACCAGCGAGCCGCAGGCCCGTCGCGCCTGGCGGTTGCCGTCCATGATCACGCCGCCGGTGGCCTGGAACCAGCGGTAGCTGCCGTCGCGCATGCGCAGCCGGTAGGTCACGTCATACCGGTTGCCGCTGGCGAGTGACGCACCGAAGGTCGCGAAGGTCCTGTCCCTGTCCTCCGGGTGCAGCCGGTCGGACCAGGAATTCACCAGGTCCGGAAACTCGGCGGCGGATTGGAAGCCGAGCAGCCGGCGGAACTCGGCCGACCAGGTCCAGCGGGACTGCGCGTGCATTGGGTCGCCCTGGTGCAGCACCGCGTCCCACAACCCGATGCCGGCATGGGACGATAGCACCTCCAGCCACTCGGCCTTCTGGCGCAGGTCTTTGTTGTCGGAGCGGGACCAGATGGCCATGGCGATTTCCCTTTGCAAATGATGCAGCCAGTTTGCCCGGACGCTCTTTCCGTTTCCTGAATCGCCGATGGATTCTGGGCTGACGCTCGCACCTGCCCCAACGGACCCATATTTGAGCCGTCAGGCGGCGCGGCTCCGGACCGGCGGGCGGCGAGCCTGAGGTGCTGCTGCCACTGCGTCCATCGCCCCACCACGCCGGGCCGATGGACTTGCCTCTGCCCAGCCCGCACATTGGCCGCGACAAACGGGGGATGCACCATGGACGAGGATTTCCGCCGCGCGGCGCTGGACTATCACCGCCTGCCGCGCCCCGGGAAACTCAGCATCGAGCCGACCAAGCGCATGGCCACCCAGCGCGACCTGGGACTGGCCTACTCCCCGGGCGTCGCCGCCGCCTGCATGGAAATCGCCGGCAATCCCGACCTGGCGTGGGACTACACCACCCGTGGCAACATGGTCGCCGTCATCACCAACGGCACCGCCGTGCTGGGGCTGGGCGCGATCGGTGCGCTGGCCTCCAAGCCGGTGATGGAGGGCAAGGCCGTCCTCTTTAAGAAGTTCGCGGGCATCGACAGCATCGACATCGAGATCGAGGAGCGCGATCCGCAGGCCTTCATCGACACGGTGGCGCGGCTGGAGCCGAGCTTCGGCGCCATCAACCTGGAAGACATCAAGGCGCCGGAGTGCTTTGAGATCGAGCGCGAACTGCGCGCCCGGATGAACATTCCAGTGTTCCACGATGACCAGCACGGCACCGCCATCATCGTCGCCGCTGCCGTGCGCAACGGGCTGTTGCTGCAGGGCAAGGAGCTGGCCGACGTCAAGCTGGTCAACACCGGCGGCGGCGCCGCCGCGATGGCCTGCCTCGACCTGCTGCTGGAGATGGGGCTGAAGCGCGAGAACGTCACGGTCTGCGATGTCGAAGGCGTGGTCTGGAAGGGCCGCCCGGGCAACGATCCCTACAAGGATCGCTACGCCCAGGCCACCAACGCCCGCACGCTGCCGGAGGTGCTCGACGGCGCCGATGTGTTCCTCGGCCTCTCCGCCCCCAACGTGCTGAAGCCGGAATGGCTGGAGAAGCTGGGCCCAAAGCCCCTCGTCCTGGCCCTGGCCAACCCGGACCCCGAAATCATGCCTGAGCTGGTGCGGCAGCACAGGCCGGACGCCATCGTGGCCACGGGGCGGACCGACTTCCCCAACCAGGTCAACAACGTCCTCTGCTTTCCCTTCATCTTCCGCGGCGCGCTGGATGCCGGGGCAACCACCATCAACGAGGCGATGAAGGTCGCCGCCGTCGAGGCCATCGCGGCCCTCGCCCGCGTCGAGGCCAGCGAGGTGGTGGCGGCCGCCTATGGCGGCGTGGCGCCGATCTTCGGGCCGGAATACATCATCCCCAAGCCTTTCGACCCGCGGCTGATCCTGGAAATCGCCCCCGCCGTCGCCCGCGCTGCCATGGAATCGGGCGTCGCCCGTCGCCCCATCGCCGATTTCGACCTCTATCGGCGTGAGCTCGAACGCTTCGTCTTCCGCTCCGGCAACCTCATGCGGCCGATGTTCGAGGCGGCCCGCAAGGCGCCGGCCCGCGTCGTCTATTCCGAAGGTGAGGACGAGCGGACGCTGCGCGCGGTGCAGACGGTGCTGGATGACGGCATTGCCCATCCCATACTGCTCGGTCATCGGGAGGTCATTATCGAACGCGCTCGTGCGCTCGGCCTGCAGCTCGACGAT
>CAXTJY010000196.1:0-245 GCA_964244395.1 uncultured Rhodovarius sp. | reverse complement strand
GCGGCTCGACATGGACAAGGCCGTGACGATCCTTGACCCCTACAACGACGACGCGGTGTTCGGCCCACTGGAAGCCGCCTATGCCGATAAGGTGGGCCGCCGGGGCATTCCGCCCGACAGCGCGGGACGGCGCATGCGCACCCGGCCCACCGTCGCCGCCGCCATGCTGCTGGAGACGGGGCAGGCGGATGCCGCGGTGGTCGGCGGCAATGGCGACTGGATGCGGCACTGGCACCACGCGCTGG
>CAXTJY010000195.1:6042-7148 GCA_964244395.1 uncultured Rhodovarius sp. | reverse complement strand
GGGGTCAGGCGGGAGGGCGGCGCGCCGGAAGCCGGCACGGGCACCAGCGGCAGATCGAAGAAGAAGGTGCTGCCCTTGCCCGGCGTGCTGTCCACCGCGATCTGGCCGCCCATCAAAGCGATCAGCCGCTTGCAGATGGACAGGCCCAGGCCGCTGCCGCCCTGCTGCCGCAAAGGTGGCCCCTCCGCCTGAACGAAGCGGGTGAACAGCCGCGCGCGCAGCTTGGGCGGGATGCCGATGCCGGTATCGGTCACCGCCACGCCCAGCCGGCCGTCGGGTAGGGCCGCCATGCGAATTTCGACGCTGCCGCGGGTCGTGAACTTCACCGCATTGTCCACCAGGTTCAGCAGCACCTGGTGCAGGCGCGCGGCGTCGCCGATGGCGCGGGCCGGCAGGTGGTGGTCCAGGCTGGCGGAAAGCGTCAGTCCCTTCTCCGCCGCGGCGGGGGCGACGAGGTCCAGCACTTCGCGCACCGGGTCGCCCAGGTTGAAGGGTTCGGCGCCGATCTTGAGCTTGCCGGCTTCGATGCGGCTGAGGTCCAGCAGCTCATTCACCGTGGCCAGCAGCGACTGGCCGCAGCGGCGAGATGTTTCGGCATAGGCGCGCTGTTCGGCGTCCAACCCGGTATCGAGCAGCAGCGAAAGCGTGCCCATGACGCCATGCAGCGGCGTGCGGATCTCGTGGCTCATGAAGGCCAGGAAGTCGGATTTCTCGCGGTTGGCCCGCTCGGCGGCGGCGCGTGCTTTCTGCGCCTCGCGCTCGGCGCGGACGCGGGCGGTGACGTCGTGCTGAATGCCGACGAAGGCGACCAGCTTGCCGGCGGGGTCGAACACCGGCGAGCAGCGCAGTTCGTTGATGAAGCGCTTGCGGTCGCGCCGGTAGTTGATCAGCTCGACGGTGATCGGCCGCTTGTCGGCAATGGCGCGGCGCAGCAGGTGGGTGGCCGCGGGGTCGGTGCCGGGGCCCTGCAGGAAGCGGCAGTTGCGGCCGAGGATTTCCTCCGCCGGGTAGCCGGTGATCCGCATGAAGGCCGGGTTGGTGAAGACGATCGGGCAGTCCGGCAGATTGGGATCGGTAATGACGACGCCGGTGGGGGCCGAGGCGAT
>CAXTJY010000195.1:657-6032 GCA_964244395.1 uncultured Rhodovarius sp. | reverse complement strand
GAAGCCGGCGGCGGCAGCGGTGCCCAGCGCGTGCCGCAGATAGGCGTTGCCGCCCGCATCCTGAACCACGTCCGGCGCGAGGGGTGGCGCGGTGATCGTGTCAGTCATCGTACGCGATCAGTGAATCGAAGGGCACCTGCATGCGGTCGCGGCCCTTGAGAAAGGTCAATTCGATCAATGCGGCGGCGGCCACCACTTCGGCGCCGGCCTGCTGCAGCAGGGAGATGCCGGCGGCCATGGTGCCGCCGGTGGCGAGCAGATCGTCCAGCACCACCACCCGCTGGCCCTTGTGGACCCCATCGGCCTGCATCTCGATCCTGTCCTCGCCATACTCCAGCGCGTAGGACAGGCCGAGCACGGCGCCGGGCAGTTTGCGGGGCTTACGCAGCATGATGAAGCCGATGCCGAGATGCAGCGCCAGAGGCGCGGCGAGCAGGAAGCCGCGGGATTCGATGCCGGCCAGCACATCGGGGCGGCGCGGCCCGATCAGCGCGCCCATCCGGCGCACCGCCTCATGCCAGGCCGGGCCGTGCGCCAGCAATGTGGAAATGTCGTAGAACAGGATGCCGGGCTTGGGGAAATCCGCGATGCCACGAATATGGGCCTTGAGGTCCATCCCCGGGTCGGCGCTGCGGTGGTCGGCCATGTCGTTCAGCGGATTCGCTCTCTGTCGCCCTGCTGGAATGCGGGCATGTTTTGGGTGTGGAAAGTCAGGGCCGGCCGTGCCGCGGCACCCCGCCGGCGGGCGGGACAAGCCTTGAACCGAACCACGTCGCGGGCTGCGTCACGCGCGTGCCGCCTGGTTGGGTGGCCCTTTCCCAAAGCCGATCGGCCCGCGAGAAAGTCCTTGCTTGTGCGAAAAGAATAGGCCTGCGGGGCCGCCGTTGCAAGCACTTCCCACAAACTTGCATCTTAAGTCGGGCTGAGGGATGCAGGGGATCATGTCACGCCCCACCGCTGCATTGTTGATCGGTTTAGTCGGATTTGCCGGCTACGTGGTGTTAGTGCTGTTGCTGGGGGATTTCGTTTTGCGCCTGCATTGGACGGTGCAGTTGATTTATTTCGCCCTGGCGGGGTGCATCTGGGCCTGGCCAGCCAAGCGGCTCATCTACTGGGGTGCCGGCAGGTAGGGGGGAAGACTGGTCGGAGTAGCAGGATTCGAACCTCCGGCCCCCGCCTCCCGAAGACGGTGCTCTACCAGGCTGAGCTACACTCCGAGGCCGCGCGGTTCATACGCCGGGCAGCGAAAGGCGGCAAGCCGCCTGCCGCCCGAGGAAAATCCTTGGTGCCGCCGCCCCGGCCGGGCACAGTGATGACCGCCGATCCTGGCCCATGCGGAGACCCTGCCTGATGACGATGCCGCGTTTTCTTTCCATCGCCCTGCTCGCCCTCAGCCTGGGCGTCACCGCCAGTGGCCTGGCGCAGACCACTGACCCGGCCCAGATCATCCGTGAAAGACGAGAAGGGCTGCGCGGGGTGGGCGCCCATATGGAGGCCTTGCAGGCCATCGCCGCCAGCCGCGGTGATCCTCGCCCCGCCTTGCCGCGGATCGACGCCATCACGGCATTCTTCGAGAATTTTCCGGACCGGTTTCCGCCGAACACGCAGTCCGGCGACACCAAGGCGCAGCCGGCCGTCTTCGTGGACCGCAGCGGCTTTCTGGCCGCGCATACCGGGCTGACTGCGCCGCTTGCCAATCTGCGGACCGTGGCGGCGGCGGGTGACAGCGCCGGCTTCCCGGCGGCGTTGCAGGCGTTGGGCGGGGCGTGCGGCGGCTGCCATCGCACGTATCGGGCGCGCTGAGCGGTCATACGGCTTCCGTATGATGGGCATGTTCAGGTTGGATTGGATGCGGGGGGCGGGCGGGCCCAGTTAGGGGTCACCGAGGCCGACGATGGTGCCGACCCGAGTTGAGGAACCCGCAAGGGTTCCCGGAGACCATGATGAACCGCATTCTTTCCAGCCTGACGGCACTTGCCGTTGCAGCTCCCTTTACCGCCTTTGCCGGCGAACCGACGAACTACTACCCGCACATCCCGGGCGATGCGAACAACCAGCACGTCGAATACGCGCCGGGCAGCCTGAACAACGTGGTGGGCGGCGCCGTCGCCAGCTTCCGCGGCGGCGACAATGGCCGCGCGGTGTTCAACGACGCCGCCGGGCGTCAGGAGCCCAGCGCCGGCGTGCCGGTGTTCGTGGGCGTGGATGATGGCCGACCGGTCTTCGCCTATGCCCCGGCGCCGCTGGATGCCGGGCCGGCGATGGCCACCCGCACCGGCCCACGCGCGCCGCGTGGCTAGGCAGGTCTGTCACGGCGGGAGCACGGGCGCGGTGAATCGCCCCGCACGACGCACGCTGTAGAGATCGTGCCCAAAGGGGCCGGCCGCCCGCAGGGGTGGCCGGCCCTTTTTGCGTTCAGCGGCCAGTCCATTGCGCCGGGCGCCGGGTCAGGAAGCTCTGCACGCCCTCGGTGAAGTCGGCTGAGGTGAAGCACATGGCGACGAGGTCATCGCCAGGGGTGGCGCGGGCAGCGGCGGTGAGGCGGCGCAGCGCCTGCTTGGTCGCCTGCAAGGTCAGCGGCGCGTGGCCGGCGACGGTGACGGCGAGCTCGGCGGCGCGGGCCTGCAAGGCGGCGTGGTCGGGCAGGATCTCGCTCAGCAGCCCGGCCATGCGCATCTCATCGGCCTCCATGAGGCGCGCGGTAAAAATGAGGTCGGTCACGCGGGCGGGGCCGATCAGCGCGGCCAGCCGGGCGTGGTTCACCATCGACAGGGTGTTGCCCAGGGTGCGCGCGATGGGGAAGCCGAAGCGGGCATTGGCGGCGCCGATCCGCAGGTCGCAGACGCCGGCGATCGCCGCGCCCCCGCCGGTGCAGGCGCCGGCAATGGCGGCGATGGTCGGCTTCCGGCAATCCTCGATGGCGGTGAGAATGCGGTCGATCTTGTGCTCGTAGGCCAGCGCGTGCTCGGCGGTGCGGAATTCGGTGAACTGGCTGATGTCGGTGCCGGCGGCGAAAGCCTTTTCGCCGGCGCCGGTGATGACGATGGCGCGGATGGCGGCGTCGTCGTTGGCGCGGGTGCAGAGCTCGGCCAGGCCTTCATACATGGGAAAGGTGAGGGCGTTGCGCGCCTGCGGGCGGTTGAAGGTGACGAAGGCGATGTCGTCGCGGTGGTCGATGAGGAGATCGGTCATGGAGGGAGTGTTGCCGCTGCGCGCGATCGAAACAACTGGAGGCCTGGGCTGCGGCACGCTACCTGACCAGTCTGGTCAGGAGGCGGGGATGGGTGCGGCATGGCGGCTTGAGGAGGCGAAGGCGCGGTTCAGCGAACCGGTGCGGCGGGCACGCCACGAAGGGCCGCAGCATGTCACGGTGCGGGGGCAGGCGGCGGCGGTTGTGCTTTCGGCGGAAGAATACGCCCGCCTGGTTCCGGCCCCGAGGTCAAGACGCTGTGGCAGATTTTCGGTGAGGGGCCCTCTACGCGGCTCGAGTCATTCGACGCCGATGCGGCGCGAAGCGTGAGCCCGGTCCGCGACCTCAAGTCGTTCTGAGTGGCGCTGGACTGGCTTCTCGACACCAACGTCATTTCGGAACTTCGGAAGGATCACCGCTGCCATCCGGCGGTGGCGGTGGAGCGCGACCGTATTGCAGACCGAGTGCTGCATCAGTGCCGTCACGCTGGCTGAAATCCGGCGTGGCATCGATGCGACGGAGGACGCGCATTTCCGTGCCGAACTGGCGCTTTGGCTCCGCCAGGATGTTGAGGAACAGTTCGGCGCACGGGTCCTCGCCGCCGACGAGCCGGTGCTGCGCTGCTGGCCTGGCCTCATGGCGGCGGCGAAGCCGCAGCGCCATACTTGGTCGCAGCCCGACGCCCTGATCGCGGCCACGGCCATTATCCATCGCTGCGCCATCGTCACCCGGAATACGGTCGACTTCGTGCATCCCGGCGTCCCGCTCCTCGATCCCTGGCAAGGCTGAGGCGGCGGGCGTAGGCTCCCGCCATGCGCCTGCTCGTCGTCGAGGACAACACCGAACTCTCGCAGCAACTCCGCACCGCGCTGGCCGAAGCCGGTTTCGCCGTGGACACCGCGGCGGATGGTGAGGAAGGCCTGCATCTCGGCGCCACCGAACCCTACGACGCCGTCGTCCTCGATCTCGGCCTGCCGCGGCTGGACGGCCTTTCGGTGCTGCGCCGCTGGCGGGCGGCCGACCGGACCATGCCCGTCATCCTGCTCACCGCCCGCGACTCCTGGTCGGAGAAGGTCGAAGGGCTCAATGCGGGCGCCGACGACTACCTTGCCAAGCCCTTCATCATGGCTGAACTGATCGCCCGGCTGAACGCGCTGATTCGCCGCTCCAACGGCATCGCCAAGCCGGAGCTGGAATTCGGCGAGATCCGGCTCGACACGGCTGCCCGGGCGGTGACCCGCAACGGCGCCCCGGTGCGGCTGACCGCGCTGGAATACGGCATGCTGGCTTATCTGGCGCTCAACGCCGGGCGACCGGTTTCCAAAACGGAGCTGACCGAGCATCTTTACGCGCAGGATTTCGACCGTGATTCCAACACCTTGGAGGTCATCGCCGGCCGGCTGCGGCGCAAGCTGGGGGACAGCTTGATCGAGACGGTGCGCGGCCAGGGCTACCGGATGAGCGCGCCCCGTTGAGCACCTCGGTTCCACCCGAGCCGGCCCGCCCGGCCCCGCCGGACCAGCCCTTCATCCGCGTCCGCGGCAGCCTCACCCGGCGCCTCGCCATCCTCGCCGCGCTGTGGATGGCCGTCGGCCTGGGCGTCACCGGCTGGTTCGTGGTGCGGCTGGCCGAGGAGCAGATCGAGGCGGCGGCCGATGCGCGGATGACCTCGCTGATGGATGCGGTAGTGGCTGCCGCGTCGCTCGACCCTGTGCGCGGGCCGGTGCTGGTGCGCGCGGTCAGCGAGCCGGAGTTCGACCGGCCGCTCTCCGGCCATTACTGGCAGATGTCGGCGGCCGGCGGGCTGGTGGCGACGTCGCGCTCGCTGTGGGACCAGCGGCTGCCGGCGCCGCGGCTGGACCAGGAGCCGCGCAACGAGGACATCCTCGGCCCGCGCGATGAACCACTGCGACTGCTTGAACGCAGGGTGCAGCTGGAGGCGCGCTTCGGCACGCCGCGTTTCCAGCAGGTGACCGTGCAGCTGGCGGTGACCCGAGTGCCGACGGACATCGAGATCCGCCGGCTGCAGAACGGCCTTGTCCTCGCCTTTCTCGGCCTGGGCGCCGGCTTGGTGGCGGTGGTGGCGCTGTTGGTGGTGTGGTCGCTGACGCCGCTGCGCCGGGCGCAGGAGGAGCTGGTGGAGGTGCGCGCCGGCACCCGCCAGCATGTCGACCTGACGGTGCCG
>CAXTJY010000195.1:0-647 GCA_964244395.1 uncultured Rhodovarius sp. | reverse complement strand
GGTGCCGAGCGAGATTGCGCCGCTGGTAAACGAGATCGAGGCGCTGATCGCGCAGAACCGCGCCACGGTGGAGCGGGCGCGCACCCATGTCGGCAATCTGGCGCATGCCCTGAAGACGCCGATCGCGGTGCTGCGCCTTGCGCTGGAGCGCGGCGAGATGACCGGCGCGAAGGCCCAGGCGGCGACGTTGGAGCGCCTGGTGCAGCACCATCTGCGCCGGGCGCGGGCCGGCGCGTTGGCCGGTGCGGCGGGCGAGGAGGCGCGGCCGATGGCGGCGGCGCAGACATTGGCGACGGCCTTGCGCCGGCTGTTTTCCGGGCGCGGCATCGAGATCGTCATGCTGGGGCGCGACTCCGCTCGCAGCAAGGCGGACCCGCAGGACCTGACCGAGATGCTGGGCAACCTGATGGAGAATGCCTGCAAATGGGCGAAGTCCCGGGTGGAATGCCGGGTGCTGCCGGGCCCCGCCGGGATGATCCGGGTCGAGGTCGAGGATGACGGGCCGGGGTTGGCCGAGGGCCAGGACGCGGCGGCGCTGGCGCGCGGCGTGCGGCTGGACGAGGCGGCGCCGGGCAGTGGGTTGGGGCTGGCGATCGTGGCTGACCTGGCCGGGCTGTATGGCGGAACGCTGCAGCTGTTGCGCGGGC
>CAXTJY010000194.1:0-7153 GCA_964244395.1 uncultured Rhodovarius sp. | reverse complement strand
TCGATGGCGCGGAGGTCCAGGCTCTCGAAGAGCGGCAGGGTGTGCGCGAGCGGGATGGCGCCGCCGGCGTGGATCAGGCGCAGCTGCACCATGCGCCCATCGCTGCCAGGCGGCCGAACGAACGCCGCCGCGGGCCGGCCGCTGGCCAGCGCCTGCTCGGCCAGCGTCAGGTCCGCCAGCGCCTCGGCCGCCGTCGTGCGCTCGCGGTAGCCGGGCGGGAAAGCAGGCGCCCATTGCGCCATCACCCCCGCCGCCGCGGCCTCGCCCCTCAGCTGGGTCAGCGCGTCGCCCACCCGATCCTGGAAGCTTCTTGCCATCTCGGCCACCAGCCGTTCCAGCGCGCCGGCATCGACATGCGCAGGCTTGGCCGGGTCGGTGCCGATGATGTAGTGCACCCGGGCCAGCGGCGCGTCGCCCAGCGCGATGTAGAAGGCGGACAGCCGGCCGCCATGCGCGCGGGCGATCACCTCGCCCACCCGGCCGCGCAGGCCGCTGTCGAAATTCTCCCGCGGCAACCAGACGATGGCGGAGACGAAGCGGCCGAACGGATCCGGCCGCAGCACCAGCGCCGGGCGCGGCAGCAACGACAGATCCAGCGCCCGCCGCGCGCCGGCCAGGATTTCCGCTTCCGTCGCCTGGAACAGTTCGTCGCGCGGCCAGGTGTCCAGGATGTTGCGCAGCGCCCTCCCGTCATGGCTGTCCACCGCCACGCCGGAGGCCGCCAGGATGCGCTCGGCCTTGGCGGCCAGCATGGGGATGGAGCGCGGGTTGCGGTTGTAGGCGGCGGCGGCGAACAGGCCCAGGAAGAGCCGGATGCCGACCACCGCGCCGGCCTCCACCATTCGCACCGCGATCACGTCGGCATGCTGGGTGCGGTGCACCGTGCTGCGCATATTGGCCTTGGCCACGGTGACGTTGGGGCCGGAGGTGATGCCGGCGCGCACCGCCTCCGGCACCGCCGCCAGGTCGCGCAACGCGTCGAACACCGCCAGCTTCGGGTCGCGCAGCAAGCCCAGGCTGGCCTCGGCGCGGAAGCCGGTGCCCTCGGCGATCAGCCGCCGATGCCCCAGCAGCACGAAATTGTCCTGCGCCATCCAGTCCAGGAAGGCCTGTTCATCGGGTTCCAGGGCAGGCTGGGCGGCGCGCAGTTCGGCCAGCATCGGTTCGAAATCGGTCACTGCCGCGCGGACATCGGCCAGCGTTGCCGCGATCAGCGCCTCGGTCGCGGCGCCGTCGGCATCGGCGCCGGCGAAGCCGATGCGCATCAGGCTTTCGCAAACCACGCCAGTGCGGCCTCCGGCGGCGGGGGCCCCCTGCCCGATGTCAACCAGCGCCCCATCGGCGCCCCGCGTCACCGGCAGCACCGGGTGCAGCACCTGGCGCGGCGGGTGGCCCGCGCGCGTCAGCGCGGCCAGCACGCTGTCCACCAGGAAGGGCATGTCGTCGGTGACGATTTCCAGCACCGGATGGGCGAAGCGACCCGCCGGCAGCACCCGCACCTTGGCCTGCCCGGGCGCCCGGCTGGCCGCAAGGCCGAACAGGCTCGTGACCATCGCCGCCAGCGCCTCCGACGCCGTGCCGGCCAGCTCGTCCAGCGGGATGCCTGCCAGCAAGGGCCGCAGCAATGCCCCAGCCCCCAGTCCCGGCGGCAACGCCAGCTCTGCCAGGCGCAGCACCTCCTCGCGCACGGGGTCCGCGAGGTTCGGGCTTTGGGTGTCGGGCATGGACGGCCTTCCTGCGTGCTGGTGCTGGGCCGCACCTTGGCCGCGCAACGCTAACACGGTTGAAACGGCGCCAGAAGCGATTCACCAAATGGTCACCCATGGGCGCGAGGATGCGGCGAAGGCGCAGGATGCGTCCGCGACACGGCGGCATGGCGGCAATAGGCCGCCCGGCGCGCCGCTGGGTCATGCGGGTCACCATGCAGAAGACCGGAACTTCCCTTCGCCTCGTCTGTCGCGCCATGTCGCCACCGCCCCTGCCAAATCACGACGAAACTGACTTTGAACGGCGACAGGCTTTCCCCGATCAAGACGGCATCGACGCAGGGGGCTCGCGGCAGATGGCGACAGTGAAACGTGGGTTCTGGAACGCGGCGCGGCCGGGCGCCTTCGACCGCGAACCGTCCTTCGCCCGGCGGCCCTCGGCGCCGCGGGAAATCCCGCTGGACCGCGACCTCGTGGCGATGCTGCTCGCCGAGGATGCCCGCGGCCAAAGGCGCGAAGTCTGGCTGGGCCTCGCCCTCGCCGCCGCGACGGTGGCCCTGTTCGCCAGCGGCGCCGGCATCCCCATCCTGGCTGCGGCGTTCTGCGTCGCACCCGTCATCGGCATCGGCCTGGAGATCTTTGCGCCGTCCGACCGGGGAGAGGCGTGAGACGGCGCCGCGATTCGCGACGATCCTGCGCACTCGCGCAGTCGCGACAGTAGCTGCGCGACTGCGCGGTTCACGACAATTGCTGCGCAATTGCGTGGAGATGCTAAAAGGCGGGGATGAACCTTGCCGAACTCCTAGCCCCGGTCACCCCCGCGACCTTCTTCGCGGAGTATCACGACCAGAAGCCGCTGCACGTGAAGGGCGGCGCCGCGAAATTCGCCGCCGTGCTGGGCTGGCGCGGCATCAACCGGCTGCTGGACATGACGCATATCTGGTCCAGCCAGTCGCTGAAACTGTTCCTGGATGGCAAGCCGGTCGAGCCGGCGCAGTATTGCGCCAACGCGGTCAGCCGCGAGGGCGGGCAGGGGCAGCAGCCCGATGCCCGGAAGGTGGCCGAGTGGGTGGCGAAGGGTGCCTCCATAGTGATGAACGACGTGGACAGCCTGACCCCCGGCATGGCTGGCGTCTCGGCCGCGCTGGAGGACGCCGGCTTGGGCAAGGCGCAGGCCAACGCCTACATTTCCTGGCAGTCGCACAAGGCCTTCCCGGCGCATTACGATACGCATGACGTCTGGGCCGTGCAGGTCGAGGGCGAGAAGATCTGGAATGTGTGGGAGGGCCGCGCCGAGTGGCCGATCTCCCACCCCATCTTCCGCAGCCAGGACCAGGCGCATCACGAGCAGGCCAAGGGCAAGCTGCGGGAAAAGGTGCTGCTGAAGACCGGCGACCTGCTGTATCTGCCGCGCGGCTGGTACCATGACGCCCTCGCCGAGGCGCCCACCTCCGTGCACGTCGCCTACGGCACCCACGCCGTGCTGGGGATGGACGCGCTCAACATCCTGACCGAGCGGGTGCTCTACGAGCCGCTCTTCCGCCAACCCTTGCCGCGCCAGGATGGAACCGCGGCGGCGAAGTTCGCGTTGACCAACCGCGCGGGGCAATTGGGCGCCCGTCTCGCCGAGCTGGCGAAGGACCCAAAGGTGCTGTCCGTGCTGGAAAGTTTTGTCGCCAATCATCGGTACCAGCGCGGGGGGAATGACCTGTTGGCGACGCGTGGCCTGGCGGCACCTGCCGCCGCCGCGGATGAGGAGGCTCCCGGTTTCCGCGTGCTGGCCTCCGGCGCCAAGCCGGTGCGGCGCGGCGCCGAATGGGTGCTGAAGACCGATGCCGGGGCGCTGCCCTTGGCGCCGCCCGAGGCGGAGGCGGCCGCCTGGCTGCTGGGCCGCCCGGACGTGACCGAGGCCGAGCTGCGTGCCGCGCACCCGGCGGTGGACGCATCCGGCCTGCTCGGCCGCCTGGCCGGCGCCGGCCTGGTGCTGGCGGCTTGATCCGCACCGTCCTCGCCCTCGCCCTGCTGGCCGCACCGGCCTCGGCGCAGGTGCGCAGCTTCAACTGCGTCGGCGCCGCCGCGCTGGATGAGGATACCTTCGCGGTCACCTTCACCCCCCGCGGCGACCGGCTGAGCGAGGATGACCGTAGCCCGGTACAGGCCGCCGTAGAGCTGGCGCGCGGCGCGCCGGCGCGAAACGTGTGCGTGCTGGGCCACGCCTTGAGCACCGAGGGGGGCGCCACCACCGGCGCCCGCCTGGCTGCCCGGCGCGCCGCCGCCGTGGCCCTGGAGCTGGCCCGGCTGGGCATCGAACGCGACCGCATCCGCGCCGAGGCGCGCGTGGCGGGCTTCACCCGCAGCAGCGCCGCCCGCCCGGCGCGCGGGGCCACCATCGTCGTGCTGCCGTAGGCGGCCGCCATAAACCGCTGCCCTTGCGGGCAACCAGCGCCACCCCTCATTGTTGAGGCCACAACCGATGAGGACACCGATGCGCAAGGGCCTGGGCTTCATTCTCGCCGTCGCCATCGCCGCGACACCCGCGGTGGCGCAGAAATTCGGCCCGCCAGCGGGAGCACCCCCGCCGTCGCCCGCGCGCCCGGCGCCCGCACCGGAGCGCAGCCTGGAAATCGTCAACCGCAGCGATACCACCATCCGGCAGATCTTCGTCTTCCCGCCCGGCCAGGCTGGCCGCAGCGAGGGCCCCGACCGGCTGGGCGCCGACGTGCTGCCCGCCGGCCGGAACTACACCCTGCGCCTCGGCCGGGTCGCCCAGTGCCAGGCGCAGTTGCGCGCGATCTGGGAGGATTCCAGCGAGGAAACCCTGCCGGTCAACATCTGCACCACCCAGCAATTCGTCCTGAGCGACGAGCGCCGGCGCGAAATCCAACTGTCCAACGACACGGACAATACCCTCATGCAGGTCTTCATCTTCGAGCGCGGCAGCGCCGATCCGGGCCCGGACCGGCTGGGCGCCGATGTGGTGGCGCCGAACGATACCTTCCGCATCCGGATGCGGGGCTTCACCGCTTGCCAGGTGACGGTGCGCGCCGCCTTCCAGGGGGCGCCGGCGGAAACGCGTCAGGTCGATATCTGCGCCGAGCCGCGCCTCGGCTTCGGCGATCCCTCGGTGCCGCTGCGCGAGGTCACCGTCACCAACCGCTCCTCGGTCACCCTGCAAAGCGTCTTCGCCACCCGCACCCCCAATTGGGGCGCCGATAGGCTGGGCGCCGAGGTGGTGGAGCCGGGCCAGAGCTTCCAGATGCGGCTGCGGTCCACCGAATGCCAGATGCGGGTGCGTGCCCTGTTCCAAAACCGGCGCGAGGAGGTGCGCGAGGCGGTGGATGTTTGCGCCGGCCAGCCTATCGTCTTCCTGGGCGCGCGGCGGATGGCGCTGGGCAGCGTGTATGAACGGCCGATCCAGGGCATCTACCTTTCCGCCACCGAGGCGGCGGATTGGGGGCCGAACCAGATCGCGGCGCCCCTGGCAAATGGCGGCACTGCCGAGCTTAGCCAAGATGGCAGCTGCCAGGCCGATCTGCGCATCGTGTTCGACAACAATGCCGCCGAGGAACTGAGGGATTTCGACATGTGCCGCCACGCCGCCATCACGTTGCGGCCGGGCTGGGTGACCGAGGCACGGCCATGAACGAGAGCACCATTCATGCCGGCCTGTGGCAGGTGGTGGCCGAGCACGGCTGGCGCGGCACCACGCTGTCGCGCATCGCCGATGCGTCCGGGACGGGCCTCGCGGCCTTGCGCGGCATCGCCTCGACGCCGGAGGGCATCATCATCCGGTTCAACCGGGCGGTGGACAAGTCGGTGCTGGAGGGCACGGTGCCGAGCCAGGGTGAGTCGCCGCGCGACCGGTTGTTCGATGTGTTGATGCGCCGGTTGGACGCGTTGCAGCCGCACCGCCCCGGCATCGTCCGCTTCATGAAGGACCTGCCCTTCCACCCGATGCTGACCATGCTGCTGGGCGCCGGAATGCAGCGCAGCATGGGCTGGATGCTGGAAGCTGCAGGAATTTCCGCCAGCGGCCCTGCGGGGCTGGCCCGCATCCAAGGGATGACGGCGGTCTGGGTCTATACCTTGCGGGCCTGGATGGGCGACGACAGCGCGGATCTTGCCGCCACCATGGCCGCGCTGGACAAGGCGCTGGATCGGGCGGACCAGTTGGCCCGCAGCCTGAACCGCGCACCCAAGGCTTCGGAAGCGGATGCCACAACGCCGGAGACTCAAATTGCTGCGGTGCAGCAAAGCCTTTGACTGATCCTTCCAGTCGGGTTAAGGGGCCCCCACCAACCCGGAAGGAATCCCCACCATGGCCAGCCCGCAAGACGAGTTCATGAAGATGTTCTCGGAGTTCAAAATGCCGTCGATGCCCGACATGTCGGCCTTCGCCGAGGCGCAGAAGCGCAACCTGGAAGCCTTCACCACCGCAAACAAGCTGGCCATGGAGGGCGCCCAGGCCGTGGCGCGCCGCAACATGGAGATCATGCAGCAGACGATGGGTGAGATGAGCGAAGCCGTGCAGACCATGGCGAGCCAGGAGCCCGCCGCCGCCAAGGCCGCCCGCCAGGCCGAGCTGCTGAAGGCCGGTTACGAGAAGGCCGTCGCCAACATGCGTGAGGTCAGCGAGCTGATCCAGAAGTCGAACGGCGAGGCGCTGGGCGTGCTGAACGCGCGGTTCACCGCGGCGATGGAAGAAGTGAAGGGCCTGGTCGCCAAGGGCCAGGGCTGAACCCTTCGCGGTTCCGCTGAAAACGGCGCGGTGGCTCCCTACCGCGCCGTTTTTGCGTCCGCGGCTCTTGCCGGGCGGGCCTCTGCTGAATATCTGAGCAGCGTCACAAACCCCCACCCCATCCGCGAGGGGCCGGGCGCGGTGCCTGCTTGGGCCGCACTCAGCCGCCGCATGTCTCAGGAGTACGCGAGATGAGTAAAGTCATCGGTATCGACCTCGGCACCACCAACAGCTGCGTCGCCATCATGGATGGCGAGCCTAAGGTGATCGAGAACGCCGAAGGTGCCCGCACCACCCCATCCATGGTCGCCTTTGCTAAGAATGGCGAGCGGCTGGTTGGCCAGGCTGCCAAGCGCCAGGCGGTGACCAACCCCACCAACACGCTCTTCGCCACCAAGCGCCTGATCGGCCGCCGGTTCGAGGATGCGATGGTGAAGAAGGAGGCCGGCCTGGCCCCCTACAAGATTGTCGCCGCCGCCAATGGCGACGCGGCGGTGGAGGTGGACGGCAAGTCCTACGCGCCGCAGCAGATCAGCGCCGACATCCTGGCCAAGATGAAGCAGACCGCCGAGGCCTTCCTGGGCGAGAAGGTGACGCAGGCCGTCATCACCGTGCCGGCCTATTTCAACGACGCGCAGCGTCAGGCCACCAAGGAAGCCGGCGCCATCGCCGGCCTCGAAGTGCTGCGCATCATCAACGAGCCGACGGC
>CAXTJY010000193.1:2197-7170 GCA_964244395.1 uncultured Rhodovarius sp. | reverse complement strand
CCCTGGCCAGCGCCACCTCCGGCAGCACGGTGAAGTTGGCGAAGGTGGAGCAGCCCATGTAGTGCATCACCTGGGTCTGCTCACAGCGGAACCGAGACGTCCCGTCCGGCATCAGCCCCTTTCCCTGGGTTGCGCGGATCGACGTGCACAGGTTGCTGCGCTGACTGAGGCAGGTTTTGCACTGCCGGCATTCCGGCGTGTAGAGCGGGATGACGTGATCACCCGGCTTGAGCGACGTCACGCCGGCACCCACCTCGCGCACGATCCCCGCCCCCTCATGCCCCAGAATGGCGGGGAACAGCCCCTCAGGGTCGTCCCCGCTCAGCGTGTAGGCATCGGTGTGGCACAGGCCGGTGGCCTTGATTTCTACCAGCACCTCGCCCGCCTTGGGCCCTTCAAGGTGAACGGTCTCGATGCTGAGGGGCTTGCCGGCCTCCCAGGCGACGGCGGCGCGGGTTTGCATGTGAAGTGGCTCCTTTGCGGCGACCCTAACCGAGCCTCAGCGTGGCACGGAACCCCCCACCGGGTGCAGCTCCACCGCCGTGATCGCGCCGCCTGCCGGCGGCAGCGGCCGAAAGCCCTCCGGCCTCTCATATTGCGGGTTCTCGGCGAACAGGCGCGACCAGGCGGCGTTGGAAATCGCATCCGCCTCCCGCACCACCGCCGCCTCATCCATGGTCAGCACCCGGCCATCGCGCATGATCCAGGCGCCATCCACCATCACATCCTCCACATCCGACGCCTGGCCCTGGTGCAGGAAGACGGAGACGGGGCGCAGGAAGGGCACCATATGCGGCCGGTCCGTACGGATCATGATGAGGTCGGCCAGATTGCCCTCGGCCAGCCAGCCGCCATCCGGCACCCCCATCGCCCGGTAGCCGTTGCGGGTCGCCCAGAGCAGCGCTTCCTCCGGCGTCGGGCTGCGGCCATCCTTGCGGCGCACCCGCTCCATGAACAGGCCGGTGCGCATCACCTCCACCATGTCCTCGCTCATATTGTCGGTGCCCATACCGATGTTGCAGCCGGCGGCTTCGAGCTGGCTGACGCGCGGGCTCAGCCCACGCCGGGCCGCGATGGCGGAGTTGAACGCCACGTTCACCTTGTGCCGCCCCAGAATCTTCTCCTCCAGATCAGTCATGCAGCGGCAATGCGCCCCCACCATCCGGTCGTGCAGGAAGCCCACGCTCTCCAGATACTGCGTCGGCAGCATGTTGTGGTGCGCCTGCACCGCCGCGACCTCACCCCAGATCTGGTTGAGGTGGATGGTGCAGATGGTGTCCAGCTCCTGTTGCAAGGCGCGCAGGTCGCGTAGCAGCTCCGGCGAGCACATATCCGGCCCCCAGGCCGAGACGCCGATCTGGATGCGGCCCACCCCGGCGCCGTGCCACTTCGCGTGCAGCTTGCGGATACGGTCCAACCCGGCCTGCCCGACGCCGGCGTCACGGATGAATGGCTCCGGGTCGCCGATGCTGGTACCGATGCGGTCCCAGCTGCGTTCCGCCAGCACCATGCGCAGGCCGGTATCGACCATCTCCTGCGCGTAGTTCTCGATATGCGTGGCGTCTTCCAGCACCGCCGTGGTGCCGGAGCGGATGGCCTCCAGCGCGCCCAGCTGGCACATCACCGCCTGCTCCCGCGGCGTCAGCGGCGGCAATGGGATGGGGGAGAGACCGCCGCAAAAGGGCGGGTTGTGCGGCGGCGACAGGTCCTCGAACACGCCGCGCGCCAGCGTCATGACGAAATGCGTGTGGATGTTGGCGAAGCCGGGGAAGACGGCGCGGCCCTTGCCGTCGATGTGCTCCGCGGCGGGGTATCGTGCCAGTAGCTCGGCAGTGTTGCCGATGGAGGCGATACGCTTGCCCTCCACCGCGATGGCGGCATCGAATAGCACCGTCTCGCCGGTGGCGATGGTCGTGTCGGTGATCAGGATCATGGCGTTCACTCCGCCTGGATGTTCGCTTCCCGCACCAGGCGTGTCCAGCTTGCCCGCTCCGCACGCATGGTGTCGTCCAGCGCGGCACCAGGGGCGAAGGCCGCGATCGAGCCCAACCCCAGCATCTGTGTGACCATGGCGGACTCCTGCATGACCGCCTTGAAGGCGTCCTCCAGGAACTGCCGGCGCGCCGGGCTGATGCGGGTGGGGGCGATGATGCCGTTGAAGCCCATCAGCGACCAATCCACCCCGCTTTCCTTCACCGTCGGAATGTCCGGCAGGTTGGGGTGCCGCGCGTCCGAGGAAATGGCGATGACGCGCACCCGTCCGGCTTCATGCGCCCCGCGGAACACGCCGTAATTGCCCACCATCAACTGCACGTCGCCGGCCAGCAGCCCGGTCAGCGCCGGCCCGGTGCCGCGATAGGGCACGTGGGTCAGCTCGACGCCCGCGGCGCGGCGCCAGGATTCGTAGAAAAGATGCGGCCCGCTGCCGATGCCGGCGGAGCCATAGTTCAGCACTCGCGGCTGCGCCTTGTTCAGCGCGACAAATTCCGCGTGGTCCCGCGCCGCCACGCTGGCCGAGATGACCAGCACGGAGGGCCCCGCCGTCAGCTGCGCCACCCCCGCGAAGTCGCGCTGCGTATCGAAGGGCAGGCTGGGATACAGCGCGTGGGTGATGCCCAAATTCCCGGCATCGCCCATGAACAGGGTGTGCCCGTCCGGCTCCACCCGGGCGACATACTCCATGGCGATGTTGCCGTTCGCCCCCGGCCGGTTCTCCACCACCACCGGCACGCCCAGCTTTTCGCTCAGCCGCTGCATCACCGGGCGGCCCACCGTGTCCACGCCGCCGGCGGCGGGGTAGCCGATCACCATGCGGATCGGTCGGTCCGGAAAGGCCGGCTGCGCCAAGGCAGGCAGGGCCAGGGAACCGAAGGCAAGGGCGCGTCGGGTGATGGTCATGCTGCCAGCCTCACATGCGAACGCTGCCGGACGAAGCCCGTCCGCCGACGGGGTTCGCCCCTCGGGGCAGGATTGCCGCCCCGCCGGGCAGTCGCGGGCTCAGGCAGCCAGCTTTTCCAGCTTCTCCGACAGTTCAAGCCAGGCCGCCTCCAGCCCCGTCATCTCCCGCGCCACCGCCTTCTGCCGCGCGGTGGCCTTGGCGATGAGCGCGCTGTTGCCGCTGGCGTACAGCTTGGGGTCGGCCAGCGCCTTGGTCAGCATTTTCTGCTCAGCTTCCAGCTTCGCCAGATCGGCTTCCAGCTGCTTCAGCTTCTGCTGCATCGGCGCCAGCGAGGCCCGTTTCTCGGCCCGCTCGCGCTTGTCGTCGCGCTTCGGCGCGCCGCCAGTGGGGCGGGGGCCGCCGCGGGCTTTTTCGGCCAGGAAGGCGCGGTATTCGTCCAAATCCCCCTCGAACGGTTTGACGGTGCCGCTATCCACCAGCCACAGGCGGTCGGCGACCAGCTCGACCATTTGCGGATCGTGGGTGATCAGCAGCACCGCGCCCTGATAGGCGGTGAGCGCCTTCACCAGCGCGTCGCGTGCATCGATGTCGAGGTGGTTGGTCGGCTCGTCCAGGATGAGCAGCTGGGGCGCGTCCCGCGTCGTCAGCGCCAGCAGAAGCCGCGCCTTCTCGCCGCCCGACAGCGCGCCGACCTTGGTGTTGGCGCGGTCCTGATCCAGCCCGAAGCGCGCCAGCTGTGCCCGGCACATGGTGCTGGTGGCCGCCGGCAGTGCGTCCTGCATATGTGTCAGCGGCGTGCCGTCCAGGTTCAGCTCATCCGCCTGGTGCTGCGCGAAGTAGCCGACCTTCATCTTCGGGTTGCGGAAAACGTCGCCCTGCATCACCGGCAGCCGCCCGGCGAACAGCTTTGCCAGCGTCGATTTGCCGTTGCCGTTGGCGCCCAGCAGCGCGATGCGGTCCTCCTGGTCCAGCCGCAGCGACACCCCATCCAGCACCCGCCGCCCGGCATAGCCGGTGGAGGCGTTGTTCATCGTCAGCATCGGCGGCGCCAGCTCGGCCGGTACCGGGAATTCGAAGCGCGTCACCACATCCTCGACCACGGACTCCTCCGGCCCCAGCTTCTCCAGCGCCTTGATGCGGCTTTGCGCCTGGCGCGCCTTGCTGGCCTGTGCCTTGAAACGGTCCACAAAGGACTGCATGTGCGCCCGCTCCGCCGACAGCTTGGCGTTGCTGGCGATGGTCTGCGCCTTTCGCTCCGCCCGCACGCGGACGAAGTTGGCGAAATTGCCCTGGTAGAAGGTCAGCTTCTGCTGATCGAGATGGACAATGCCGTCCGTGATCCGCTCCAGCAGGAAGCGATCATGGCTGATCAGCAGCACGGCGCCGCTGAATTTCAGCAGCCAGGTCTCCAGCCACAACGCGGCTTCGAGGTCGAGGTGGTTGGTCGGCTCATCCAGCAGCAGCAGGTCGGGCTCCAGGAACAGCGCCTGGGCCAGTGCCACCCGCATGCGCCAGCCGCCGGAATATTCGCCCACCGGCCGCATCTGCGCCGCCATGTCGAAGCCCAGGCCCGCCAGCACCGTCGCAGCGCGCGACGGCGCGGCGTCGGCGCCGATCGCCTGCAGCCGGTCATGGATCTCGGCGCCGCGGTCGGCCGAGGCCATCTCCAGCTCGCGCAGCAACGCCGAACGTTCGAGGTCGGCGGCCAGCACGGTATCCAGCAGATTGGTCGGCCCAGCCGGCGCCTCCTGCGCCACGTAACCCATCCGCGCCCGCTGCGCCAAGCGGATCGACCCGCCATCCGGCTCGATCTGGCCGGTGATGGCACGGAACAACGTCGACTTTCCCGCCCCGTTGCGTCCGACCAGGCCGATTTTTCTGCCCGGATCGACCGCGAGGCTTCCACTGTCCAGCAACGTTCTGCCGGCCACGCGCATTGTAATATCCTGGAGCATCAACACGGTCATGCCGCGGCTTCTATCAGCGTAAACCGCAGCCGTAAGGGGCAAATCGATGAGATTGGACGATGAGCGCGAAAGCCAGAACGTCGAAGACCGACGCGGCAGCGGGGGTG
>CAXTJY010000193.1:0-2187 GCA_964244395.1 uncultured Rhodovarius sp. | reverse complement strand
CGTGAGCTTCCCCGCGTCCAACGGCGTGCTGTCCGGCGGAGGCTTCAGCGGCGGGCGCATCGCCGGTGGCGGAATCGGCATGGTCGCCATCGTGCTGGTGGCGATGTTCCTGGGCGTCGATCCCGGCCAGCTGATCAACGCCATCGACGGCGGCGGCGGCGCGCCGGCACCCCAGGCGCAACAACAAGGCCGCGCCCCGGACACCTCCGCCGATCCCAACGCCCGCTTCGTCTCCCAGATCCTGGCCAGCACCGAGGATGTGTGGACCGCCGCGTTCCAGCGCGCCGGACGCCGCTACGAGGCGCCGCGACTGGTCCTGTTCTCCAACGCCACCCAATCCGGCTGCGGTGCGGCACAGGCAGCGATGGGGCCGTTCTACTGCCCCAACGACCGTCGGGTTTACATCGACCTGGCGTTCTTCCGCGAGATGGAGCGGCGGCTGGGCGCACCTGGCGACTTCGCCCGCGCCTACGTCATCGCGCATGAGGTCGGGCATCACGTGCAAAACATGCTCGGCATCCTTCCCCGCGCGCAGGAAGAGCAACAACGCGCCGGCGGGACCGGCGCCGCCGCCATTTCGGTCCGGGTGGAGCTGATGGCGGATTGCCTGGCCGGCTTCTGGGCAAGGCGGGCCGACGACATGCGGCACATCCTGGAACGCGGCGACATCGAAGAGGGCTTGCAGGCCGCTGCCTCGGTCGGCGACGACCGATTGCAGGGCAGCGGCGCCAGGCAGGAACACTTCACCCACGGCACCAGTGCTCAGCGCGCGCAGTGGTTTCGCACCGGTTTGCAGGCCAACGACGTGGATGGCTGCGACACGTTCAGACGAAGCTAGGCGACCTCTTCGTACAGCGAGCGGGCTTCCGCCGGTGGACCCCGGCGGGAGCCGAGCTCCAGCACCCGCCAAACCCGCACGGCACCTTGCCCCAAGGTGAAGGTGAGGACGTCCCCCACCCGCAGCCGCGCATGCGGCTTATCGGTCGGCTGGCGGTTCAGGCGGAAGCCGCCGTCCCGCACCGCCTGGGCGCAGGCGGATCGGGTCCTGGCCAGGCGGGCGTACCAGAGCCAGACATCCAGCCTTTCCCAGCCCGCCGCCCCGCTCATCCAGCGCGCGGGCTCATTTCAGCTTCAGCGCTGCCAGCTTGGCGAAGGGATTGTCTTCGGCCGCCACCGCGACGCGGTCCTGATGATAGACGCGGGTTTCAGGGCCGCCCGGGCCGCGATCTTCGCGCCGAGGGGGCCGCGGTCCATCGGAGCGGTCCCGCGGTCCGCCGCGGCCCCGTTCACCCTGGGGCGAGCCAGTCTTGCCGAAGGCGCCGCCCGGGGCGCGCGGCTTGCGGGCTTCCTCTCGGCGCGGTTCGCGGGCGGGCGTCGCCTCCGGGGCAGGCGCTTCGGCGGGCGGCGGCGGCGGTGCCGTCTCTGTGCGGGGCTCGCTGCGCCGCGCCGGGCGGCGCTCTCCTTCCCGCCGCTCCGGCCGTGGGCCACGCGGCCGCTCCGGTGCCGCCGGGCGTTGCCAGGCCACCATCATCGGCCGGGTCGGCCCCTGCACATCCTCACCCAGCACCTCCGCCTCGACGACGCGGAAGCCCAAGCCGGCCAAGACCGGCGCGATCAGGTCGCCCTTGATGGCGAAACGCCCCAAAATCTCCGGCGGCAGCGGCGACGGCGCGCGGCGCGTCAGATAGCTCAATTCCCCTGCAATGCGCTCCGCCACATCCAGCCGGAGATACAGTGAACCCGCCTGCACCCAGCCAATGCTTTCGGCAAATCCTGGCAGCCAGGACAGTGCCATCACCCCGTCCGAGGGGAGCGACACCAGCCCCGGCGCCGGCAGATCCGGCGTGGGAATATTGCGCGACAAAGCCCAAAGCTGCGAGCGCATCGCCATCGCACGCGGCTTCAGCGCCTCCGGCACATACAACGCATAGCGGCCGGCGCGGGCGCCGATGGTCTTCAGCTTGGCCTGCACCTCCTGCGGGAAATGCGCCTTCGAATTGCCTGGCCGCAACCCCAGCGATTCGCGCAGCATGAAGGCCGGCCCGCGGAGCGTGTTGTCGCTCTCAGCCTTGGCCTCGACGGCGGCGATGGACGACAAATCCTTCGCCAGCGTGCCCTCGATATAGTTGGACAGCCGCAGCCGCACCCGTTCGCGCTGCGCCCCATCCAGGAACTCGCTGGGCAGCA
>CAXTJY010000192.1:4754-7197 GCA_964244395.1 uncultured Rhodovarius sp. | reverse complement strand
CCGGACCAACGGCATGTGCTGAGCCTGCAGCCGGCCGCCGTCGCGCCGGCCCCTGCCGCCCAGGCCGCGGCCATCATCCCCAGCCTGCGGGTGCGGCAGGATGTGGTGGACAACATCATCACCCTGGCCGCCGAAGTGCGCGCCGCCGCCGCCGCGCTGTCCGACGCGCTGAAGGATCCTTCGGGTGCCGCGGCGATGAGCACGCTTGGCGCGCTGGAACACCGGCTGGAGGGCGGGCCGGCGCGGCAGCTGGCGGCGGCCTCCGCCCAGCTCAACCGGCTGCGCAACCGCATGGCCTCGGCCGACAGCCGCATGGACCTGTCGATGCGGCAACTCGACGATGCGGTGCTGGAGCTGCGGGTGGTGCCGGTCGGCACGCTGTTCCAGCGCCTGCCGCGGGCGGTGCGCAGCGTGGCCGAGGCGGCCGGCAAACCGGTGCGGCTGGAGCTGCTGGGCGAGGACGTGCGCATCGATCGCAGCCTGATCGAGCTGCTGGCCGACCCGCTGCTGCACCTCGCCCGCAACGCGGTGGATCACGGCATCGAGCCGCCGGGTCGCCGCGGCGACAAGCCGGGCGAGGCGACGCTGCGCGTCTCGGCCGAGCGGCTGCCGGGCCAGGTGCGGATCACGGTCAGCGACGACGGCGCCGGCATCGACACCGAGGCCGTGCGCCGCACCGCCGAGGCGCGCGGCCTGATCGCGCCGGGGACGGCGCTGAACGAGGCCAGCACGCATGCGCTGCTGCTGCGGGCCGGATTCTCCACCCGATCGGTGGTGACGGACGTGTCGGGCCGCGGCGTCGGGCTGGATGTGGTGCACGACGCAGTGCGGCGGGCCGGCGGGCATATGGGCATCAGCAGCACGCCCGGGCAGGGCACGCGCTTCACCCTGACCTTGCCCATCTCGGCCGCCATCCAGCCGGTGCTGCTGGTCGAGGCCGGCGGCCATCCCTATGGCCTGCCGGTAGGCCGCGTCCTCGCCGTGCTGTCGGCTGAGGAGGATGTGGGCGACCTGCCCGTGCTGGCGCTGGAACAGGCGCTGGGCCTGCCCTGGGTCCCGAGCGGCGGCACCGTGGTGCTGGAGCGCCCGGCGGGGCGGCTGGCGCTGCGGGTGGCGCGGGTCAGCCGGCGAACCGACCTGCTGCTGCGGCCGCTGCATCCCGGGCTGGCGGCGATGCCGGGGCTTTCGGCCGTCGGCATGCTGGGGACGGGCGACCCGGTGCTGGTGCTGGAGCCGGATGGGCTGGAGGCGGCGCTGGCGTAACCTCACTCCCACTCACCGGCCACCTCCAGGCTCGCCCGGTTTCAACGCCGTTCCGGAGGCGGTGGCTGGCTCAACAGCCGGATGCGCGCGCCCAGCTCCGCCGGGGTCCCGGTCTCCGCCCCCGGCACCAATGCCAGGACCGAATTGGGCATCCCGGCCACCACGCAGCTCGCCGCCGACTGCACCAGCACCGGGTAGCCGCGCCGGGCCATGGCGGCGGCGCCCGCCGCGCCGTCCTGGCCCATGCCGGTCAGCACCGCGCCCAGCGCGCCGCGGGCGGCCAGCGCGGCCGAGCTCAGCAGCACATCCACGGATGGATGCGCCGCGCTGGCGCGGGGCGAGAGGCGCAGCGCCAGCCCGCCGCCCTCGCGCAGCAGGGCGCCGTCCTCGCCGCCCGGGATCAGGATCACCTGGCCGGGCTGCAGCCGCGCCCCCTGATCCGCCACCCGCACCACCAGCCCGGTGTGCCGGGCCAGGGCGCGGGCGAAATCCACCGCCATCCCCTCCGGCATGTGCTGGGCGATCACCACCGGTACGGCCAGCTGCCCGGCCGCGGCCAGCAGCCCCGACAGCGCATCCGGACCGCCGGTGGAGGCGCCCAGCACCACCACCTCGATGGCGCTCGGCGGCGCCAGCGGGAAGGCGGGCCTGGCAGGCGCCGCCGGCGCCACCGCCCGGTGCGCCAGCCCCCAGAAGCGCAGCCGGGTGCGCAGCTCGCGGTCGAGGTGACCCAGGTCCAGCCCACCCAGCCCGGTATCCTTGCTGAGCCAGTCCGCCGCGCCGGCCTGCATCGCCGCCAGCGCCATGGCTGAGCCCTCGGTGGTGTGGTGGCTGACCATCAGCACGGCGGGCGGCGCCGGGCCGGCCATGAGCTGGCGGGTCGCCTCCAGCCCGTCCATCCCGGGCATCTCGATGTCCATGGCGACCAGATCGGGGGTCAGGCGGGTGGCCTGGGTGAGGGCGGCGGCGCCGTCGGCGGCCTCGCCCACCACCACCATGTCGCCATCGGCCTCGATGATGCGGCGCAACGCCATCCGCATGAAGGCGCTGTCATCGACAACGAGGACGGTCAGCCGAACGCTCATCCGCCGGCGGCAATGAAAGGCCCCGGGGCGCCGGGCAGCACCACGGCAGGCGGTGCGCCCAGCGTTACCGGGAGGCCCGGTGCGCCCCGCTTGGC